>JAZQSR010000260.1:0-3530 GCA_045630225.1 Treponema sp.
AGAGTAAAAATTACATAGAAATTTGACGGGAATATCTCTACAAATTAGGTACAGTGAATTCTTAGGCTAGACAAGGGGCAAGACATCGTAGCCCTAATCATCCGCTTCTGAGTAGAGGTGGGCGTCCCTCCTAAATATATACCCCTAATCTATGTCAGGAATCACTTCTTTGGGAGGAACTTCCAGTAGGTGGGGATTTTTGAGATGGAGTCGCAATTCTCGCCAGGCAACGGAATAGTAGTGGCCATCACAAATTCGCTCATCTGTGGTAATGGTACAGTCCAAATAACGAGTTCTTTTAATGGAGCCATCCTTCTTCAATTCATTTTGGTGGCGGGCAGTGCTAAAGGCAATGAACATGGGCACTGTACCAAAATCATACAGATGATGATAGATGGTGGGAATTCCCAAGGATGCGATGGAGGAAATAACCAAGGAACCGTGAAAGGGACTTAAATCTGTCAGGAATTTTGGAATCCAGCCGTGGTAATCTAGCCAGGTTAAAAAGCTCACTGCCCCTCGCAGCAGGAAGCGTGGCATATAAGCCAAAAGTCCCACCAGCTTGTCAAAGCCATTTTCCTCATCAGAGGCACCCTTGTATTCCTGGATTTTTTCTGTACATTGGCGGTACACATCATCCAAGGTGTCTTCTGGTTTAAAGTGGAATTTGATCATGGTTTCTGGAGCATTAATCGACATCTCCTTTTTGACTGCCATAATTACTTGAATATCATTTCGGGCATAGAGATTCAAGCCACCAATAAAGCGATTGATTCCAGGTTTTTGAGAAACTGCTCGCACGTAGGCTGCAATGATAATGTGAAGGATTCCCAAATCAGGATAGCCTTCCTGTCTTTTTTTATGAATATAGGCATCAATTTCTTCAGTGGAAAATCCATCCTGAAAGAAATTCTGAGCTCCAGTACGAGAAGGCATAATAAAGGCGGCTACCCGCATCATGGGATCACCAGTACGGATTAAACGACCATCCTTTCGATAACCCCATCGTCGTCTTTGTTTTCCTTGCATTTTACTCATTTTTTTATAGTACTTGATAAAGTTTAAATTTGTCAATTATAAAACAAAGCAATATTGAAAGCAAGGCCATCTATTGCTATACTATTAGAATGAGGCTTATTCTTGCACCCATGGCCACTTTGACCCATGCGGCCCTACGCTCCACCATTGCAGACTTTGGCGGTTGCCATGAATACTACACAGAAATGATTCAGGCGGGTACCCTTTTGACTAATGGCCCCTTTGAAAAATACTATCTTTTTACCAATCCTGAGCCAGAAAAAATTGTATGGCAAATCACTGGGGGAAAAATTCCTGCTATGGTGGAAGCTGCACAGCTGTTGTCGCAACTGGAAGGCATTGGGGTGGACATTAACATGGGATGCTGTGCCCCCGACATTGTGCGGGCTGGAGCAGGAATCGCCTGGATGCTGAAAGACCAGCAGGAAACACAGCAACTGGTGGAACAGGTGGGACAAGTGGTACGGCAAGCCAACAAGCGATTCAGTGTAAAGCTTCGACTGGGAGATGAGGACTTTACCCAAGAAGGCTTCTTTGCCTTTGTGGATATGTTGGCCCAAAGAGGAGTACAGCAAATCACCCTACATCCCCGCACAAAAAAAGAAAAATACCGTAATCCACCAAAGCTTGAATACGTCAAACAGCTTGTAGAATATATTGAAGAAAAGGGCTATGACATTCAGGTGGTGCTGAACGGTGCAGTGTCAGATGGAATATCTGCACAAAAAGCTGCAAACCTCGCCCCAGGAATCTCTGGCATTATGATTGGTCGAGCTGCTGTCCAAAAGCCCTGGGTTTTTAAGGAAATTGCCAGCTACCAGGCAAGGACAGAGGGAAAGCAAGAAGCATTTCAGGTGGATTTGCTCAAAACAGGCTGCAACTTTGTCCAGCGATTGCAGGAATTCCAGCCTCCAGAATTCTACAAGACACGGCTTCAGCGGTTCTTTGCCTTTTACAGCGACAACGTGCAGTTTGCCCATCACCTTCGGACACGTCTTTTGAACCATCCCAGCCCAGAAGGTTGCATCCAGCAGTTGGAAGAATATTTTGCTGCAGCTCCCATGGAACAGGTACGATTCATAGGAGGCTAAAACAAAATGGGAAAAGGATACATGAAGGAGGCACTAAAACAATATATTCCTCTCAGCATGCCATTTATCATTCTTATTCTAGCCTCCCTGTGGATTGGGGAAATGTATAAAACTGACAGCATACAAGAATCAAAGCTGGCCCATTCCCTCTATGCCTTTACTGTGGGAGGAAAATCTTGGGAGGCTCCCGTCAACCAAAACTACACAGCAGGTTCTGCAGAAGCTTTATTTCTTGAGGGAATGGAGTTTTTTCTTCAAGGAGAGTATCAGCAAGCCCAAGATTTTTTTCACAAAAGTCTTATTCAGCCACGGAATGATCCTGCCCTCCCCATTTATACCTACTTTTACATCAACGAATGTATTTACAAGCTCACGGGGAAAGGAAGTGTTCCTGCTGTTACCAATGCATTGCATTTTATGGCAAAATATGAACCACTTGTAAATAATACGCAATTTTTGTGGAGCATGATTCAAACCATTGTATTTTCCCACAAGGAGTACCGCGACGCAATCACCCTGATGGAATTATATCTGGATAAAGCAATCAATCTTACAATCCACAGCAAGGCTTGGATTATCAACACCATGGCTATGCTGGAACATCAAGGAGGAGAACATGAAAAAAGTATTCGTCGATTTTACGATGTGGAAATTCTCTTAGTACGGGAAAAAAATAGCGCACCTGAATTAGAGTTTGAGCTTTCCTTTGCCCGAGAATATATTGCCAACATTAAATTTCTTTTAGAAGATTATGACGGTGCCATTGAAATTTTTTCCCAACTCATAGAAAATGAAACACCACAAGATAATTTTACTAATTATTTGTCTTATATCAACTTAGCTGACTCCTACCTTAAGCTTGGAAAATCTCAGGAAGCACTGGTAACCATACAAGAATTGCAAAAACGCCTGCCACAAATACCACAGGAAGAACGTCCTGAAATAGAAGCCAACATCCACGATATTTTGGCAAATATCTTTATGATGGAAGGAAACCTTCCCCAGGCATATTCCCATCTACAACAATCAGAGGCTTTTTACAATGAGCAAAACGATACCCTTCTCTTGAACGGAAAATATGCCACTATCCTTACCCGCTGCAAATATCTGAAGCACAGTGGGGATTTCTCCCAAGCACAGACTATCTTGCAGGAAATGATAGAACAAGAAACCAACATGCACTGGCCTTTCAAAAAAGAGGCATTGGAGCTTTTGGAAGAAATATATTTACAGACTAACCAAAAAGATAAACTTATTGCAGTCTATCAAAATCTTTTGAAGATAGAGCATGATTTTACAAAGATTTTAAAAAATGCTTATTTGGAATTTTCTGGATATTATCGAGAAAATAATCTTTTGCGAGAAGATAATACACGGCTCAAGCAAGGCAATATAGTGGCA
>JAZQSR010000261.1:0-13553 GCA_045630225.1 Treponema sp.
ATATTGATTATTTACTATTTTGTCCATAAGAAATTAGATCCATTTAAAAGAAAAAAATATCTATTTATCAATTTTTTATATTGAAGATAAAGATTAAATCCTATAAAATTATGCGAATATTTATCATATAGGATGTAAAAGATGGGAAAATACTTGATTAAGCGGGTGTTGATGGCTCTATTTACCGTTTTTTTAGTGGCCACCGTCACCTTTTTCCTGATGAATGCAGTGCCGGGAAATCCCTGGCTCAGTGACAAGACGCCACCTCAAAGCGTTATCGATGCATTGAATGCCAAGTATGGTCTTGATAAGCCTCTTCCAGAGCAATATCTTCGTTACATGGAAAATTTATTGCAGGGTGACTTCGGTGCTTCCATCAAGATGTCCAAGAACAGACCCGTATTGGAGATGATTACGGAAAAGTTTCCCATTTCTGCCAGCCTTGGTATTGTTGCCGTTGCTTGGGCTGCTTTAATCGGTATTCCCTTGGGTTGTCTTGCAGCCTATCGTCGTGGAAAATTGGTGGACAGTGTCTTACGTGTTGTCACCACCTTGGGAGTTTCCCTTCCTAGTTTTGTTGTGGCCACCACCTTGATGGTATTATTCTGTGGTGGTATTCCTTCCCTTCATTTCTTTCCCAATACCTTTTCTGCAGCCAATGGAATTCGGGGCTACGTGTTGCCCTGTTTCTGTCTGGGCCTTTATCCCATGTGTTATATTGCCAGACTGACCCGTTCTTCCATGCTAGATGCCATTAATCAGGAGTACATCAAAACAGCCTATGCCAAGGGACTTGCCGTAGTGCCCATCGTTTTTAAACACGCCCTGCGAAATGCCCTGATTCCCGTTATTACCTACATTGGCCCTCTCACTGCCTTTACACTGTGTGGTGGCTTTGTGGTAGAAAACGTTTTTGGTATTCCTGGTTTGGGCAAGGCCTTTGTTCAGTCCATCACCGCCCTAGACTATCCCATGATTATGGGAACTGCCATCTTCTTGGCAACCTTTATTGTGGTGATGAATCTTTTGGTGGACATCATGTATAAAGTGGTGGATCCCCGCATCAATCTAACTCAGGGAGCAAGCTGATTATGAGTGACAAAAAGATGGTGATTGGTTCTTTGCAGCCAGACATTGAAGATATCCTGAAGTGGAATGAATTGGGTCCCGCTGATTTTGAAAAGGCTCAGGACTCTGAAAAAGAGGATTTTATTCCTCAGCGAGCCAGTGTTTCCTATTGGGCAGACGCTTGGCGACGACTGAGAAAAAATACCGTGGCTATGGTGGCCTTGGGGGTTCTTGTTTTCATTTCCCTCTTTGCCTTTTTGGGACCTGTGATTGTGCCCTACGGCTACGAAGAATTTAATCGTGGAGCAGAAAACCTGCATCCCTGGCATACTTCCTTGGAAGACCAGAAAAAATTAGCAGAGGCCATGGAAGTAAAAAGCCCAGAAGAAGCCGTTGCTGCGGCCCAAGCTGAAGCTGCTGCTCAGGGTAAAACCTTATCTTCCGTGGAATTAGCTCAGATTCGAGCAAAGGCTCGTGCAAAGCAACAATACAAGGATGAATCGGGGAATGTACTTTCTGGGGCTGCCTTGGAAAAGCACCTCAGAAAGGAATTGGGAATTCATAACAAGGCCTTTGGTTATTCTCGTGCTGAGCTGGAGCTAAAGGCGGCGGGAGAATCCGTATTCCCCCACGTTTTTGGTACCGACAAATTCGGCCGTGATATTATGGTTCGTGTAATGATTGGAACTCGAGTTTCCATGATTGTTGGTGTGGCCGCCGCCCTACTGGTGCTTGTTATCGGCTCACTGTATGGCTCCATTTCCGGCTACTTTGGTGGCAAGGTGGACGTGGTAATGCAGCGAATCGTAGAGGTGATTTATTCTGTGCCAGAGGTTCTTGTTATTCTGCTATTGTCCGCCATGCTGGGAGAAGCCATGAAGGCTTATGCTAGCTCTGGTGGCTTTGGTGCTGACTTGGTAAGTAAAATGGGTGCAAACCTAATCTCCATGTTTATGGCCTTTGGTATGCTGTACTGGGTTGGTATGAGCCGCATTATCCGTGGACAGGTTTTGCAGGTAAAGCAGCAGGAGTATGTTACCGCTGCCAAGGCACTGGGTGCTTCCCATGCTCGGATTATCCGCCGTCATCTGTTGCCAAACTGTATCGGTCAGCTGGTAGTTACTACCTGTTTGCAGATTCCATCTGCTATTTTCTTGGAATCCTTCCTGTCTTACCTTGGTGTAGGAATTTCTGCTCCCATGACCAGTCTTGGTTCCATGGCTGCGGAGGCCACTCAGGGAATGTACACCTATCCTTATCGACTTTTGTTCCCAGCCTTTGTGCTGAGTATTATGATTCTCTCCTTCAATCTGTTTGGAGATGGCCTGCGGGATGCTTTGGACCCACGGCTGAAGAAATAGGGTACGGCTACAAATGCCGTTGAAAGGAGAAGGAGTGAATTATGGCAGAAAATAAATTGTTGGAAGTAAAGGATTTGAAAATTTCCTTCTTTACTCCTGCTGGAGAGGTAAAGGCTGTAGGAGGAATTTCCTACGACCTGAACTATGGGGAGGTAATGGGAATCGTTGGTGAGTCTGGTTCAGGAAAGAGCCAGGAAGCATATTCCATTATGGGCTTGCTTCAGTCTCCCGGAAAGGTAGTTGGTGGAAGCATTACCTTTGAGGGAAAGGATGTGCTTGCCATGTCAAAGGATGAAATGACATCCTTCCGGGGAAAGGATGTGGCTATGATTTTCCAAAATCCCATGACCTGTCTGAATCCCGTATACACCATCGGAAACCAGTTAATAGAAGCCTTGCGAGCTCACGATAAAACTGTTACCAAGGAAGAAGCTGCAAGGCGAGCCATGGAAATGCTGGAGCTAGTGGGAATTAACAATGTGGAAAAGCGTATGAAGCAATATCCTCACGAATTTTCTGGAGGAATGCGACAACGTGTAATGATTGCCATGGGCTTGATTTGTCATCCCAAGCTACTGATTGCCGATGAACCTACCACTGCTCTTGACGTTACCATTCAGGCTCAGATTCTTGAATTGATGAAGTCCCTGCAGAAAAAGACCAACATGGGCATTATCTTTATTACCCACAATTTGGGGGTTGTAGCAGAAATCTGTCACAAGGTTTCTGTTATGTATGCAGGTAAGATTGTGGAACAGGGCCCTGTTGATGATATTTTCTATAATCCTTCCCATCCCTACACCGTGGGCTTGCTTCGTTCCATGCCCCGTGTTGATGCGGAAAACTACGAGCGACTTATTCCTATAGAAGGTTCTCCCGTAGATATGTTGAATCCTCCTGAAGGTTGTCCCTTTGCTCCTCGCTGTGAGCATTGTATGAAAATCTGTCTGAAAAAGATGCCTCCTCACGTTACCATCAAAGAAGGCCACCGTTCAGCCTGTTGGTTGCGGGTGGAAGAAGTGCTGCGAAAAGAGGATTTTGGATCAGAAGGTGGAGCTACCCATCTAGCATCAAAGATGGCATCAAAGGTGGAGTCAAAGGCAGGGGAGGAAAAGTAAATGGCTGATAATGATATTTTGCTGGAAGTTCAGCATTTGAGAAAATATTTTCCCGTAAAGGGAATGAAGGGGCCTGGAGTTCAAGCAGTGGAAGATGTTTCCCTGTTTATCAAGCGAGGTGAGACCTTGGGTTTGGTTGGTGAGTCTGGCTGTGGAAAAACAACTTTGGGACGTACCATTATCCGCCTCCACGAGCCCACCAGCGGGCGCATTGTATATGACGGAGAAACCATTTACGAAGGAGACGGTAAAAAGCACTCTGCAGTAAAGATGTTGCCCTACCGTCGCAAAATGCAGATTATCTTTCAGGACCCATCTGCCTCCCTTGACCCCCGCATGACGGTAGGTGAGATTATTGGTGAGTCCCTTGATATTCACAAGCTCTGGTCCACCAAGGCTGAACGAACAGACCGCATCAAGGAATTGCTGGACATGGTTGGCCTGAACACAGAGCATGCAAACCGCTATCCCCACGAATTTTCTGGTGGACAGCAGCAGCGTGTTGGTATTGCCCGTGCCTTGGCGGTACGTCCTCAGTTTATTGTGTGCGATGAGCCTATTTCTGCCTTGGACGTTTCAATTCAGTCCCAGGTAGTGAATATGCTGGAGGACATGCAGGAAGAGCTGGGATTAACCTATTTGTTTATTGCCCACGACTTAAGTGTTGTTCGTCATATTTCAAATCGAATTGGAGTTATGTACTTGGGCTGTTTGGTGGAGCTTTCCACAAGCTACGAGTTGAACAAGAATCCCATTCACCCTTATACTCAAACACTGATTTCTGCAGTGCCTGTTCCTGACCCACAGTTGTCTCGCAGTCGTCAGCGAATCGTGTTGGAGGGAGATATTCCTTCTCCCATGAATCCACCCTCTGGTTGTCGTTTCCATACTCGCTGTCCTATGGCTAAGCCTCAGTGTAAAGAAGCTATGCCACAGCTGCGGGAAGTTTCAGAGGGGCACTGGGTGGCCTGTCATTTAGTATAACAGAATCTTTTGGAGGATATATGAAAGAAAGAGAAAGCCTTGCCTCTCGACTAGGCTTTATTTTGCTGTCGGCAGGTTGTGCCATTGGTCTAGGAAACGTGTGGCGTTTTCCTTATATTACTGGAAAATACGGTGGAGCACTTTTTGTTCTGGTGTACCTGTTCTTCTTGGTAGCCTTGGGCTTGCCCATTATGGTGATGGAGTTTTCCGTTGGTCGTGCTTCTCGCCAGAATGTGGGAAAGGCCTTCAAAACCTTGGAGCCTAAGGGAACAAAGTGGCATGCCTATGGTCACATTGCCATTGCTGGAAACTACATCCTGATGATGTTCTATGCTACCATTTCTGGTTGGCTTTTGTATTATTGCTTTGCCAGCCTTACTGGCCAGTTTCAGGGCTTGGATCCTGTAGCTGTTGGTGCCTTCTTTGGTTCCTTAACAGCAAATCCGAGTACCCAGTTTTTGTGGATGGCCATTGCAGTGGTGTTGAGCTTTGTTATTGTTGGAATCGGACTTGAAAAGGGTGTAGAAAAAATCACCAAGGTAATGATGATTCTGCTGATTTTGCTGATTGTGGTGTTGGCGGTAAATTCCCTTCTTTTGCCTGGTAGTGGTGAAGGAATCAAGTTTTATCTTTTGCCAGACTTTAGCAAGGTAACTGAATCTGGATTTGGTGAGGTGGTATTTGCTGCCATGGGACAGGCCTTCTTTACCTTGAGCTTGGGTATTGGAAGCATGGAGATTTTCGGTTCCTACATCGACAAGAAATACAGCTTGACAGGTGAGGCTGGAAGAATCATTTTGCTGGATACCTTTGTAGCCATTATGAGTGGTTTGATTATTTTCCCTGCCTGTTTTGCCTATGACGTAAATCCTGGTGCAGGGCCTGAACTTTTGTTCATTACCATGCCTAATATTTTCAACAACATGGCAGGAAGCCGCATTTGGTCAACCTTGTTCTTTGTATTTATGAGCTTTGCCGCCCTTTCCACCTTGATTGCTGTATTCGAAAATATCGTTAGTTACTGGATTGATACCCACGGCTGGGGTAGAAAAAAGGCTTGTATTGTAAACTGCATTGCTTTGATTATCTTGTCTATTCCTTGTATTTTGGGCTTTAACCTGTGGACTGGCTTCCAGCCACTAGGTGCAGGAACTGGGGTGCTTGATTTGGAGGACTTTATAGTTAGCTCCACCCTGTTGCCCCTTGGTTCATTGATTTTCTTAGTGTTCTGCTGTAGCAAGAAAGGCTGGGGCTGGGATAATTTCTTGGCAGAAGCCGATGCTGGAGAAGGACTTAAGTTCCCCCGCAAGATTAAGTTCTATGTTAAGTGGATTCTTCCTATAGTTGTACTGGTAATCTTTGTAAAGGGTTACTACGACATCTTTAGCAAGATGTTCTAAGTTCTTGCAGTAAAAAAAAAAGAGCTGGATATGCATCCAGCTCTTTTTTTGTTTTTAGAAGGTTGCCAGTGTTCTATCGGTGCGCTCTAGAGCCTTTTCTACACCAAGAATCTTGATGGATCCTACTAATGGTGGGCTTACTCGGCTACCAGTGACAGCCATACGGATGGGCATCATAAAGTCACCAAGTTTAACTCCCAGGCGTTCTGCAATCTGGCGGGCCAGTGCGTCGGCTTCTTCTTCGCTCATGGTGGCGATGGCAGAGATGAATTCCTTGCTAGCTTCCAGCACTTCCTTAGTTTTTGCTGCATCTAGCTTTTTGGGAATGATTTGCTCCACTGGAGGTACGGCGGGCTCGGTAAAGAGGAAGCGAACCATTTCTGCTGCGTCACAAAGGAAGTGGAGGCGCTCCTTGATGAGGGGCATTAGCTGCATGAGCTTTTCCTTTGTCTCGGCTACAGTCAATCCTTCTGCCACTGGCTCTCCAGCCTCATTCAGGCGAACACCAGAAACCTCTGGTCCCACCTTGGGAGCGGGGAACTGCTCGCTCACGTTTACAGGCAGGGCTGCATCTCCAGTTCCTGTCAGGAAGGGAAGGGTTGCTTGATACAGTTCCTCGTCGGACATGGTTCTCATATACTGACCGTTAAACCACTCCAATTTTTTGTAGTCAAAGACAGCGGGAGCCTTATTCAAGTGCTCCACCTTGAACAATTTTTCAAAGTCGGCCAAATCGTAAATGTCACGACCATCTTCGTAGGAGCAGCCCAACATGGCAACATAGTTAATGAGGGCCTTGGGCAAATAGCCTCGTGCTCGGAATTCGTTGACGCTGGTGGCACCGTGGCGCTTGGAAAGCTTTTGGCCGTCCTGTCCCATAACCATAGGAAGGTGACAGAACTGTGGTGGCTCCCAGCCAAAGGCCTGGTACATGAGGACGTGGAGGGGAGTGGAGGGAATCCATTCCTGGGCACGCATAACATGGGTAATCTTCATAAAGTGATCGTCCACGATGTTGGCCAAGTGGTAGGTGGGGAAGCCGTCGCTTTTCAGCAAGACGGGATCGGGGTTAATGTCTTCGTTCTTCCATTCAATGTCCCCCAGCAGGGCATCCTTAAAGCGGGTGACTCCTTCCATGGGAACCTTGAGTCGAATAACGTAGGGCTTACCAGCTTCTAGGTTTGCCCTAATTTCCTCTTCTGTCAGGTGGCGACAGTTGCGGTCATATCCGGGAGGCATCTTGTTCATGGTCTGGATGGAGCGGATTCTGTCAAGGCGCTCGGCATCGCAGAAGCAGTAGTAGGCCTGATCCTTTTCTACCAATTCCTGGGCGTGCTTCTTGTACAGCTCAAACCGCTGGGACTGAACGTAGGGGCCAAACTCTCCTCCCTTTTCTCCGCCTTCATCCCATTCAATGCCAAGCCAAGCCATGGTGTCATAAAGATTCTGCACGTACTCCTCGCCATAGCGGGTGCGGTCAGTATCCTCCAGACGCAAGATAAACTTGCCTCCGTTGGCTCGGGCAAAAAGATAGTTGAACAGGGCGGTACGAACACCACCAATATGCTGCATCCCCGTTGGGGAGGGAGCGTAACGAACACGAACTTCCACAGGAAACTCCTCATTAAATCATAATAATCTTAGGCTGAATTCTGAAAATGAAGTCAGCATTTCTTTATAGTATAGCGGGAATGCCCCTTGGTGGCAATGAGTGGGACGGGGAGTGTGGCTTATCCCCGCCAGCTTCTGTTTCGCTTTAACTCGGATTTTAGTCGCTTTAGCTTGAGCCGCTGTTCTTGGGAAGCCTTGGTGGGCTTTGTCTTTATCCGCTTCTTGGGGATTTTCAGGGCATTGACAATGCGATTTTCCAGCCGCTCTAATGCTAGGGCTCGATTCCGCTCTTGGTAGCGCTCTTGGTCCACGTCCACAAAGATGCAGTCCTCCTTGTTGATGATGGCTGCTAGCTTTTTCCGAAGTAAGTCCCGCTCTTCTTCCGTGATGCCTTGAATGGCAGTAATGCTCAAGGTGGCGTGAACCTTGGTGTTTACCTTGTTCACGTTTTGGCCACCGGCTCCACCGCTTCTGGCAAAGGTGAGGCTTGTGTGTTGGATAACAGACTGGTGTAACAGAGCCTTATTCACGGTAAAACTCCTTCTATAGTGGTGCGACCTTGCAACAGGGCAATGAGTCGGTCTACTCCAAGAGCATTGCCAGAGCAGGTGGGGAAGGTCTGGAAGTGCTTCCAGTAGTTTTCGTCGATGGCGTGGGGAACACGGGCTGATTGTGCCTTAGCCTGGCCTTCTTGCTGGAAGTAGCTACGGATTTTTTCAGGATCTGTTTCCTCGCTGTAGCAGTTGGAAAGCTCTACGCCAGCCACGTACAATTCCCATCGTTGCTTCCACAAGGGCTTTTGTCCTGTAGGATTTGGTACATCTTGGGCAAGGCAGGGAACCTGAGTGGGGTAGTCCATCAGCAATACTGGTTTGTGCTTGGGAAGCTGGGGTTCCACACATTGTACCAAAATCAGCTCGTACAGGTCATCCCAAGGCCAGTTGTCAAAGGAATTGTCCTCTGGCTCATAGATGCCCAACTTGCGAGCCTGTTCTGCCAGCTGCTGGGGTGTGGAGCAGGAGGAAAGATAGAATCCCGCATATTGAAAAAATGCCTGATCCATGGTAAGCCTCAGAAATGGAGGTCGTAGATAGGCAAAATCGTCATGGTCAGCAGCTGGTGGTGGCAGTAAAAAGTTAAAAAGCTCCTCGGTAATGGCTGCTGTGTCCATGTAATTGGCATTTACGGTGTAATATTCCAGCATGGTGAATTCTGGGCTGTGGATGCGACCACAGGATTCCAAGTTTCGGTAGCATTTGGAAAGCTGGAAAACACTAACCTTGTGGCGGGCAATAAGGGGCTTAATGTGAACTTCTGGGGATGGCACAAGATACAGGGGGGTGGCCTCCTGTGTGCCAGGATGGATGTATTCGGTACGGAACACCTCCAGACAGCTTTCGGGAATAAGATGGGAACTCAAGGCTGGAGTGTCCAGCTCCAAGTAGCCCCGCTGAATAAAAAACTCACGAATCTGTTGCATAGTTCGTGCCCTAAATTGCAATGTTTCTAAATCCATGGAGTCAGTATATCATGGGGAGTTAGGAGGGAACACCCCCTCTACTGGTCAGCGGTGGGTTTCCACACTTTTGCGGGGCAAGGCGTGCAAGCACGCAGTGAGACTCGCTAAAATCGCTCAATATATCGCGATTTTCCGGCTTACAGCCGTCGCTTCGCAGGCGGTTTCGCGGGGGCAAGGCGTGCAAGCACGCACCGAGACTCGCTAAAATCGCTCAATATATCGCGATTTTCCGGCTTATAGCCGTCGCTCCCTACCTAAAACCTCCCATTCCCCCAGCACTGCTTAGGGGCTTCCTGCTGCGAATTTGTTACCCATTAGGAGTATTTTCACCTGTTGCAAGTTTTTTTAGTGTCTCCATGGAAAGCCCTGTTGCTTTTGCTATATTATCCAAGGACAAGTGCATGGTAAGAAGATTTTGAGCAGTTTCGATTTTAGCCTGTTCCGCCCCTTGGGCAATACCAGCCTTGTAACCACGTTTTTCTGCGTCTTGTTCTGCTAAGCCCCATGCCATATATTCACCTCTGAATGCTTGGTTTCCCTTTGTCCGCTCCACAATCTGGTGAATCTTTTGGGTAAAGTCAGATGTGGATTTCTTGTTTTTAATATACTCCAGAATGGACTTTCTTTCCATATCCTGTTCTTGGTGAAAGGCCGCAGCGTTAAAGATAATCTTTTGGGTTTTGTCTCCCAGCTCTAGGCTTAATTTTTCATGACAAAGGTTTGAAAAGGTGTAACAGGGCAAATTTTCTTGAAAAAAGTCCTCTTGGCAAACAAAAATCACAAAACTTTCCTTAAGTTCAGAATATTGCTTTCCCTTCAGCAGTAAGTCAATGTCCATCATGGACTGGTAATATCGTGTTCTTGTGGGCAGGTCATCATGAAGGCTGTTTTGGATTTTGATGTTCAAAAACACGGGACGAGTCTTGAACATACACGTCTAGCCGTACTCCCTTACTTTCGTAGTGAGGAGCGATGTTTTTTTGCAAGGTTGGAAATTCTAGTCGCTGGATTTTGATGTTCAAAAGTCGTTCCAAAAGCCCTTTACAAATCTCCTCGTTTCTCATTACGTAGCCAAACATGTAGTCGTCGGTAAAGGTGAGCTCTTCAATTGGTTTCATGAGTTCTCCTGATTTTTAAAAGCGTTACACATATATTATTCGCTTTAAACTTGGAGAATTTGTCTTTTTTGCGGGAAAAAGTTTGATTTTTTTGATTTGTTTTTTAGAACTAGCTAGGCACTTTTGCAGTGGCAAGGCGTGCAAGCACGCAGTGAGACTCGCTAAAATCGCTCAATATATCGCGACTTTCTGGCTTGCAGCCGTCGCTTCGCAGGCGGTTTCTCAGGGGCAAGGCGTGCAAGCACGCACCGAGACTCGCTAAAACCGCTCAATATATCGCGGTTTTCCGGCTTATAGCCGTCGCTCCCTATCTACCCGCCCCACGAACAGTAGACCGAAAGTTTGAAGCCCCGCCAGCACCATGTGGGGAGCAGGGGAACCCCAAGCAAATTATACTGGGGAGCAGGGAAGTTCCCTGCACATGCACTTTTGCGGGGCAAAAGTGAGACTCGCTAAAATCGCTCAATATATCGCGATTTTCCGGCTTACAGCCGTCGCTCCCTATCTGAGCGTTAGCGAAGTGCGAGGCTGGGTAGGGCTTCCCTGTCCCCCAAGATACATTTGGTTCCCCTGCTCCCAAAGATGGATCTCGGGATTCAGCCTCTGGGGTTGCTGTTCATCTTTGACATTTTGAATAAAACAAGTTATCCTTACACATAGACTATGCATTATCTTTTGAATTTTCCCCAATTTTCAGCTATCGATATCAATATGTTTCAAGAAATTACGGATTTTTGTCGGAATCTTGATGCTGGGGTGAGTGAATTTTCTTTTTCAAACATTTATCTTGACTCACAAAAATATCAATATTCCATTGCTCGGCTATCCAATGAAACCTTGATTTTGGCCGGTGTGAGTCCTGCTCGTGAATTTGAGGGCATTGATTTAAGCGGAAAATTTTTTTCTGTTATAGGAGCACCTCCCTCCTTGGAGTTGGTAGAAGAGCTTTTTTCCCAAGGCTATTACTGGAAGAATATGACGACCTCTATTTATGAGGAGTTGGGACATCAGTTGGAGCAGCGAGGTTATGGAGTACTGGAAGATCGAGATAATTTTGACTATCTCTACCGCCGTACCGACTTGGCAAGCCTTCAGGGAAAAAGCTTCCACAAAAAAAAGAATCTGGTAAATGCCTTTACTGCTGCCTATGAGTCCCAGATCAAACCCTTGGATGTGTACACTTTGCCAGAAGCTCGACTGGTGTTGGAAAGCTGGCGAAAAACTCGGCCAGAAGATGATCCGGGAGATTTTACTCAATGTGCTTGGGCCTTGGATAATTTTCAAAAATTTAATTTTGCTGGAGTCCTTGTGTATGCAGATGGTGTTCCCGTGGGATTTTCCTTAGGAGAATTTATTCAGCAGGGAAGGATGTTTGTGGTGCTGTTTGAAAAAGGCATCAACAGCTACAAGGGTGTCTATCAGTTTGTAAATCGCTCTCAAGCCTTGAACCTGCCTGCCACCGTAGAGCTTATTAATCGGGAGCAGGATTTAGGAAATCCTGGTTTGCGTCAGGCAAAGATGACTTATCGCCCTGTTGATTTTACCAAGAAGTTTTTGGTGATTCCTGCCAGTCGGTAACAGAACTGGTTCCATTCAATTTGAGGGAGGCCAGAGCAATCTGGAAAGAGCCTATGGATTTTGTAAGTACACGCAATCAAAATAACAAGGTGAGTTTTACCCAAGCAATTACCAACTGCCTCTGTGCTGACGGTGGGTTGTATGTGCCGCTCACCAGCGAGGATATGCGTCCTTGGATTTATTATCTGAAAGAAACCACCAGTTTTGCTTCTATTGCAGGAAGCCTCACCTCCGCCTTGATGAAAAATGAATTCAGTCCCTTGGTAAGTGAGGTCATTGCCACTAAGGCCTTTCCCTTTTCTCCAGAATTCACCCAGCTTGATGACAACCTGTACAAACTGAGCCTTTTTACTGGGCCCACTGGTTCCCACAAGGATTTTGGGGTTTCCTATCTGGTAAATTGTTTGGAATATACCTTGCTGCTGCAGGATAAGACTGCCACAGTTTTTGCCGTTTCTGACGGAGAGATTGCCTCCAGTCTTGCCCATGCCATGCGGGGTAAAAAGCAGCTAAAGGCATTGATTCTTTATTCTAAGGGAAGTATGCGGGGCTTTGAAGATTCCGATTGTATCTGGAACGGAGGCAACATCTACCCTGTGGAAGTTGACGGAAGCCTTGCTGATTGTAGTCTTTTGGCTCGGCAGCTTTTTAGCCGCCAAGATTTGGTGCAAAAATACAATCTCACCTTGGCAAATACCGTAAATATTGGCCGTCTCTTGCCCCAAACCTTTTTCTATTTATACGCTTTTTCTCGGCTTCGAGGTAAGGTTCACGGTGATATTTTCTATGCCGTAGCACCAGGAAATTACGGTAACATTGTGGCTGGACTGTACGGCTGGAAATGTTCCCTGCCAGTAAATGCCTTTATTACTGAATGCACCCAAGATTTGAAGCTAGATGCTGCAGGAAAAACCCGGCTGAATGTTGATACAACTCCCTTTGCTCAGCGACCTTGGGTGGATCCCAGCAGTCCCTCCAATTTGGAACGGTTGGAGGAGGTGTTCCAAACACAACCACTGATGCTACGGGGCTTGATTTTTCCTCAGCCTATTTCCGAGGCGGAGCGAGAAGCTGCTTGCAAGGAATTGTTCTTAAAATACGGCATTTTTGCCAACGGAGAAACTGCGGGTTCCTATGCTGCCGCTCAAAAATACACGGAAAATTTCATTGATAAAGACAGTTCCGTGGTGCTTGTTTCCAGAGATCATCCTGCCTTAACGGGTGAAAATCTAGGGAGCTTTGTGGGCTCCTTTTATGGGCGGGACTGGATTGGTCGGATTTGTGGTAAGGTTCCTGTGTTGCCAGAAGATTTGCAAAGGCTTTTGGAGCCAATTCAGCCAGAAAAGAAGATTGACTGTAATTTGAAAGCTCTTGAAGGACTTTTGCAAGAGATTGCAATCTAAAACAAAAGGGACAGCCCTTGATCATATGGTCAAGAACTGTCCCTTTCTGTATATAAACAGGGTGCCTACAAAGCAGAACAGGAGGTAGATTTATAGACACCCTAGAAAAGTGAAAGGGGGTTTCCATAGATAAATCTTGGAAAAACCCCCTTTCAAAAGGCGCCAATCAGAATCGAACTGATGAATAACGGTTTTGCAGACCGCTCCCTTACCACTTGGGCATGGCGCCGTAGTGATGATATACTATCATAAAACCAAGTTCTTGTCTATAGTATACATGGCGTAATTTCAACATAATCTAGTATCTTGTACTAAAATTCGATATACTGTCTCGGTATGAAAAAAAAATATCATCATTGTCGTCATATTGTACCGTCTCTTGTTAAAGGTTTC
>JAZQSR010000262.1:0-2835 GCA_045630225.1 Treponema sp.
CCTGGACAAGAAGATTTCGGAGAATGAAATCATCCAGGGACTACAGACCCAGGTTCAGCAACAGCACATGGAGTTGCTGCATCTGAGGGGCGAAAACAGCCGATTGACCCAGCAGAAACAAAGGGACGATTGGACAATCGAGCAAATGGAGCAGACTTTGGGTCTGTATGGCATAGCCAGCCCGATACAAGAACAGCACCAGCACAGGCATCATAGACAAAGATAAGAAAAATCCCTCTCCTTTGTTTTTAAGTGTTCTATGATATAGACACCTACAAAAAAAAATTAAAAAGAGAGGTATTTTTCATGAAAAAGATTCTTAGTTTAACCCTGGCTGCATTGATGATTGTGTCAATGGTTCCAACCGCTTTTGCAGCCGATGTGGACTACCAGAACGGTACCGAAGTTGAGTATACTGGTAGCCGCACAACCGTTAATGCAGACGGTACCGAAACCCACAACGCAGAGTACACCATCACCGTGCCTGCTTTGCTGGCTCCTGGTGGCTCTGGTACAGTTACCCTCCAGGGCATGTGGCCCAGCGATGCAACTGTCAAGGTAACCGCTGAAGACAAGGTTGAGATGGTCAACAACATCAACAGCGCAGACAAGAAGACCTTGGCTGTCACATTTACTGCAATCGAACTGGCTGGTAACAATACCGTTGCTGTGTCCGATGATGAGACTGTTTCTGTTGCTGATATTTCAGCTGCATTGTTCGGTACCTGGGCTGGTAAGTTCAACTACAATGTTGATTATGTTGCTGGCTCTGGTAACACGGGCGATTCTGGCACAACTGAACCCAGCGACCCCGATGACGGCGGTGAAGAAACATTAATAACGTTCTATATCAATGCTGGTACTGTTGCTAAACAAGTTGTAAAGGGAACAACTTGGAGAGAGTACGTGGAGGCTAACGGTGCACCATGGGAAATTTCTGGAGATAGAATTAAAAATGTAAATAGTGATACCACGTTCCTCCAGAATACCAACACTAGTGAATTTGTTTCCCCCGATGAGGAAATTTTGGATGGAGTAACCTACAAAGCCGTAGTTGAAAACGCATAATCTAAGAAAACCCAGGCTTCGGCCTGGGTTTTCTTTATGCTGCGTTCCACCATTTGTCTATGGTGGGTCTGGATATACCCGTATCACGGTGGCACTCCATTTTGGTGCCGCCTGGGTGCGTTTGCTGCCATTCTTGAACAGCTTCCTTTTTGGAGCCAGATTCGGGCGGTCTTCCACCTCCGTATGTATCGCCAAATTCGTCTGCTTTAATCTTCCGTAAGCGGTTCACCCTCTGAAGGTGGTCTTTCTTGGTTCTGCCGTTCCTCTTGGCAGGTGGATTCATTTCCACACCCGTTTTCTGCTCCACCCACTTGCGTGTACTCTTGTGGGCCACGGTACTGAAGTACTCGTCACGGGCTTTGACGAACTCCGCATAATGGAACGGGTCGCTGCTGCTGACCTGGCGGAACTGCTGGTACAATTCATAGGCATCCTTTTTCAGTTCGTCATAGCTGATACCGCACTTCACCGCAAATTCTGCCAGTGCGTGGATGCGGTGATACCTGGAACCCACATACGGGTCTTTCTTCGCTGCTTCCAGGAACCAGTCATACAGACCACGGTTGCAAGTCCATTGACCAGGCTGCTTTGGTGGCTGCTTCTCCACAATACGGGCTTGGTACCATTCGGGCCATTTCTCCTTGGCTTCTTGAAGCTTGGGAGAAAGTGGCCTGTCAGCCTGGTGCAGCTTGGGCATAGGCTCCTTTTTGACCTTCATCAAATCATCTGGGCGAAAATGGGCATTGTACCAACGGTTCCAGAAGTCGCTTTCCCTTTCGCCTTTCTTCTGGGTAAATGGCTCTTTTTCGTATGGAATGATGCTGAAGAGGTCATCCAGGGTGTACCGCTTTTTGGATAGCCAAAAAGCTTCCACCAGCTTGTCTTTCTTGGTACGGGTTCCCACCAGACGGAAAGACTGACAATGGTTCTCGACCTGGATGCACTCTTTTGTGACATATTTATTCCAGATACGCATGGTGAAGTGCATACGAAACACATCCCACCGTCTTTGTATTTCGTTTCCCTTGATTGGGTACGGCCTGTCCAGTAAGTAAATTAAGTGTAGGCCAGTACCAGAACAGACACAGGCCGAGGGCATAGGATAACCAATGACTTTATTGTTCCATTCGTGGAAAAGCTGCTCCACACCGACTTGCTGACGATGACCGTCTACGATAGCAGTCTTGGGACGGTCAACTTCGATAATGCAAGCATAAATCCATCGTTCGTTTTTCTTTATGCGTCTACGGCCTAAGTAGGACATGGGTGCAATAAAGAAATCACTTTTGGTGGAGCCAAATTGTGAGATGGCTTTCTCTATCTGTGAAAGGTCATCCAGAACGATGTGATTCTTCCAGACTTCCTTTTCTGTATGTTCTTTCTTACCAGTACGGGGATTAGTTCTAACACAGGGTTTCCTTTCGTGTGTGTTCTCTAAGAGAATAGCATTGTACTTCCATTCTGTATTGTTCTCTAAGGCTCTGGGTTTGTCAGTATAAGTAGCAAGTTCACCAGATGGAAAGATAGCTCTGTAGAAGTCCATAGGTGCTATTGGTTCGTAACCGTTTTTATGGAACCATTTGGCAAGTGTGGTCTGGTTGTTTGACATGGGTGCATACCTCCAAAAGATGGGTGAATGTTAATGATATAGGTAGGACTATAAGCTTCCCGTATATTAACAATGAGTTTCGCGAACCTTTCGTTGTTAAAAATAGAAGATGGGCCAGCGGGCCGAAATCTTCGATTTTATTATGGCAAATCACCCTG
>JAZQSR010000263.1:0-7736 GCA_045630225.1 Treponema sp.
GGAAGGTCTCCGTGGTTAGAAGCCTGCATCTCAACATTAATGACTTTGTTTTCATCCTTGAGATACACATCCATGATGATGCCCTTGGCGTTGGGGTCAATCTGGATGGCGTGGTGGCTGGTGAGAAACTTGATTTTACCAACCTTTACTTTCAGTATCATCTCTAGCAAGGTACGACAGAGTTTTTTGTTTCGCATAACTCGGGTGAAAATAAAGTCGTCAGTAATGTCTAGGTCTTCCCAACGTTTGAATTTTGTGGTGGTTTGCTTCTCCATTCAATCTCCTGAAAAAAACTTCTTTACTATACTTATAGGGTTGAACATGAAGAATTTGTCTTTTTTGCTGGAAAAAAATGGATTTTTTGAAAATTTGCCAAGATGCAGCTGCGGGATGTGGAGTTCCCGAGATGGGGATGAGGTAGTGGGTTGTCGAGGTAGTCAAGGCAGTGTATATTTGTTATAAGACTTGCTGATTTGTGGCAGGCAAATTAATTGAAGGAGTTGAATATGAGAGATCCACGAATAGATACATTGGCAAAGAATTTGGTGCGTCATTCAGTACAGGCAAAGGCTGGAGAAAAGGTTTTGATTCAAGCCAATAACATGGCTCAGCCCTTGGTAGAGGCTTTGGTGCGAGAGGTGTACGCTGTGGGAGCCATGCCCTTTGTTTCCCTCAAAAATAAGTCCATTGAGCGGGAAATCCTCCTTGGTGCCACCGAAGAGCAAATGAAGACCCGTGCTCAAATCGAGCTAGCAGAAATGAGTGCCATGGATTGCTTTATTGGCTTTACAGCTCCAGAAAATCTCAATGCTTGGATTGATGTTCCTGCTGAAAAAATGGACTTGTACAACAAGTTTTACTACAAGCCCGTTCACTTGGAGCGACGGCTTAATCACACTCGCTGGGTAGTGCTTCGTTCTCCCACACCTGCCATGGCTCAGTTGGCTGGTATGAGTGAGGCTGCCTTTGAAGATTTCTTCTATAATGTATGTACCTTGGACTACGGTAAAATGTCTCGTGCCATGGATGCCCTAACCAAGGTGATGGCTGCCACCGACAAGGTTCGCATTGTTGCTCCTGGTACTGACCTCACCTTTTCTATCAAGGGTATGAGCCAGATTAAGTGTGACGGTAACATGAATATTCCTGACGGAGAAGTATACACTGCTCCTGTGCGGGATTCTGTTAACGGTGTCATTAGCTACAACACTCCATCCTTGGAGGGGGGCTTTGTATATGAGAAGATTCGCTTTGTGTTCAAGGACGGAAAGATTGTAGAAGCCACCGCCAACGACACAGACAGAATCAACAAGCACCTAGATACCGACGAGGGAGCTCGCTACATTGGGGAATTTGCCATTGGCGTGAACCCCTACATCCTGCACCCCATGAAAGAAACCCTCTTTGACGAAAAGATTGCTGGCTCCATCCACTTTACTCCCGGTAATGCCTATGCTGACTGCGACAACGGCAACCGCTCCGCCATTCACTGGGACTTGGTACTGATTCAGCGTCCTGAATACGGCGGTGGTGAAATCTACTTTGACGACAAGCTCATTCGCAAGGATGGCCTTTTCGTACTGCCAGAGCTGGAGTGCCTGAATCCCGATAATTTGAAATGACCTGAATGGGCGGCTTGGAAATCAGTTCCCGGCCGCCTTTTTGTTGGTGGAGCAATCAACTGGATGTTGTGGAAAGACCGTTCAGCAGTAAAATTTTATTTCACCGAAGAGTTCTTACCATTTTTATCTTGATTTGTAGGAGCTTCGGCTGGGGCATAGAGAATATCCGCCCTGCTTTGCAGCTATGACTTGATTTCCAGCTCCACCATCATGTTTCTTAAATACGTATTGTAATGTCTTGTAATCGTGTCCTTTAGCTCGCATATCAGGTTGCTGTCAACATATCCTTGGGTGTTTGCGGGGATGAAAAACTTGAGGACATCCACTTCCAGCACCTGCGCCAACTGGGTCAGGGTTTTGTCGCTGGGCCAGGACTGGGCAAGCTCCACGCTCTTCACCATGGCTTCCGAGATGTTTGCCTTTTCTGCCAGCTCGAACTGGGTGAGTTTCCGCTCTTTCCTCAGGTGCTTCAGATTTTCTGCCAGTCGTTTTTGTATTTCAAGCTTCATAATTTCATTATCAAAGCAAACGATTGATAGTTACAGGTTCTAATAATATCTTTATTTATAAAATATATATTTACAGTATCTATTATAGGTAGTATAATTATACTTATAAGGTTAAATATCCAGTATAAGTAGCCTGTGTATTTGTTTAGGAGGAAAAGCTATGAAAAAAAATGGGTTGTTTTTGTTAGTAGCAGCAGCGCTGCTTTTCGTTACGGGGTGTACTTCTACACCAGCCGGATTGACCGAGAGCCAGGCTGTGGGTGCCAATCATTCCCCCGCTGCATTGTACAGTGTGGGTGTTTATGGCAATGCCAAGGATTTTACCTCTGCAAAGGCTCGTGAGGTGGCGTCTAATGTGTTGCAGGTGGCGGGTGGATTTGACTTTGTGGATCAGAACGAGGTGAATCGTGTGTACAACGAGGTGAAGGAAAAGGCCGCCAAGAAGGCGAAGCGGAAGGAAGTCTTTGCGGTGCTTTCTGGAGAAGAGAGTCTGCTTCACGCACTGGCCGACAATAATGACTCCGACGAATTCTATCGTTCCGATGTGTTCAGTGCTCTGGCAAAAGACAAGAATGTAAAGTCCAAGTATTTTGTTATTGTCAATGTTACTGCTGGTGTCCGCAAGACAAAGGACGCGGTAAAGCCCGCAGCAAAGACCCTCGTTCAGATTTTGGACAAAAAGGGCGAGGTGAAGAAGTCCATCACCGCTGTGGCCAGTGTGCCGTCCTTGTTGCTTGCGGATTTGGAGGACAAGAGTGAGGTAACGGAAAAATTCCCTGAGCTCATCGAACGCTCCATCTATCTTGCTGCGGAGAACCTGAACAAAAAGGACAAGCTTTTTGAGATTCATCCGCTGAAGGATGAGACGCTGGAAATCATCACCAGCTCCGAGTGGCCAGTTTCCTTGGCAACTTGGGAATAAGGTTGAAACAAAGGCGGCTTGGGAGGTAGTTCCCGGCCGCCTTTTTACGACTTGACCTCCAAGTCAGAGAACAGGTTCCGTAGGTAGAGATTGTAGTTTTTGGTGACAATATCCTTCAGTTCGTGGGAAAATGTCTTGTCGATGTAGTTGTTTGTGTCGGAAGGAATAAAAAACTTGAAGATATCCACATCTAGGGCTTCCGCCAGCTGGGTGAGGGTCTTGTCACTGGGCCAGGACTGGGCAAGCTCCACGCTCTTTACCATGGCTTCTGAGATGTTTGCCTTTTCTGCCAGTTCAAATTGGGTGAGTTTCTGTTCCTTTCGTAAGCGTTTTAAGTTCTCGGCTAAGCGTTTTTGTATCTCCAGCTTCATGTTTTCATTATCAAGACAAACGATTGATAGTTACAGAATCTTATATTATCTATTTTATAAAAAAGTATATTGACAGTGTCTATAATTGGTAATATCATTATATGTATAGGCCTATAAGATACTGTTATTATCTATTTTTGCTTTTGAGGAGGAAAGACTATGAAAAAGCTTGTTCGTGTTTCTTTGTCGGTATTGGTAGCAGTGGCACTGATTTCTTTTGTAGGTTGCAAAAACGATTCCGAGCCGGAACCAGCTCCTGCAAATTTTGAGGGAGAGTGGAAGTCTACTGATGGAGAAGCAACTGCAACCATAAAAGATGGTAAATTCTCTACAGAGATGGATGGTTTGAAACTGGAAGGCACTTATACCGTTGATGGCAATACTGCCACTACATCCAAGGTGCCGATTCCTGCAGCAATGAGTGGCGGAAAAGATGTTTCTGTGTCATTTACCATGAAAATGGTGGATGGCAATGATGTGATGGCTTTGACTGTTCCTGCGGAACTGGCTGAGGGTAAACCGTTTGACATAACATTTGTCAAGTCATCTGCCGTCAAGTCCGACTTAACAGGCACTTGGACTGGCAAGGTTGGAACTCTTGGAGATGCAACTATCGTTTTTGCTGATAACGAGGCGACTTTAACCCTAGCTGGGCAAACTGTTGTCTCAACTGCTGTTACCCAAGATGGTAATTTCTTCACAGTTACGTGGGCAGAAAATAATGCTTTGAAGATAGGTAAATCAACAGGACTTGTCTCTGCCTCCGGCAAGGCTTGGCTAGATGATGGCTCTGTCTTTACCAAGAATTAAGTAATATTTTCTTATGGTAATCAGGGAATGAAGACATCCGCTTCACTTCCCAAAAAGGCGGGTTTGTTGCCCGCCTTTTTTTGGGTGAAAGCTCACCCCACGAATCCGAGCCGCGTCGCAATCACCAGAATCAGCCCCAGAACCAAACCTTCCAGAACTGCGTTCCCTACAAACAACAAAATGGATTTCAGCTTGCTTGACATATCGCCCCCTAGAGGTTATATTGTGAGTAACAACGGTTGGCAAGATGGCCGTCTTACCAACCGTGCTCCCGTTTAGCCAATCATCTTGGCGATGATGGTTACTAGGATTTGGACGATTCCTGCTATGAGCAGTTCAAGTGCTTTTAGCAGGATTTTTTTTGTCCTTTCCCTCACAATATAACCTCCTTGCATAAGATTTGTAGGTCATCTGACCTGTCTTCATCCTATTCCAAAAGTTTTGCTTTGTATACAAGTGTACCCCTGACCCAAGGGTGAGGCTTACCGAGCAAAATGGAGGGTTCCAATCTTGCATTGAAGGAAAGAATAAAGTACTCTGATACAGAAGGAATCAGGAGGCGGTATGAATTACGCAGAAGAATCATTGAAGTGTCATGGTGAGTGGAAGGGTAAGCTGGAAGTAATTTCCAAGGTACCAGTTAAAACTCGTGAGGATATGTCTTTAGCCTACACTCCCGGAGTGGCAGAGCCTTGTCTTGCCATCCAAAAGGATGTGAACAAGAGCTATGAATTAACTGGCCGTCACAACATGTGCTTGGTGGTAACTGACGGAACTGCGGTGCTGGGGCTTGGAGATATTGGCCCAGAGGCTGGCATGCCCGTAATGGAAGGTAAGTGTGTGCTGTTCAAGGAGTTTGGCGGTGTAGATGCCTTCCCACTGTGCATTAAAAGTAAGGACGTGGATGAAATTGTCAATACCATCTACCTGATTTCTGGTAGCTTTGGGGGCGTAAATCTGGAGGATATTGCAGCTCCTCGTTGTTTTGAAATTGAACGCAAGCTAAAGGAAAAATGTGACATTCCCATCTTTCACGATGACCAGCACGGAACTGCGGTAGTAACCTTGGCAGGTCTTTTGAATGCCCTCAAGCTGGTGGGCAAAAAGAAGGAAGCGGTGCGCATTGTGATTAACGGAGCGGGAGCTGCCGCCATTTCCATTTGCCGCCTACTTTTGGCCTGTGGCTTTGCTCACATTACCCTGTGTGACAGAAGCGGTGCCGTGTACAAGGGCCGCCCCGAAAACATGAATCCTATCAAAGAGGAAATTGCCACCGTCACCAACCTTGAGTGTGCCTCTGGTTCTCTGGCTGACATGCTGGTGGGTGCTGATGTGTTTATTGGGGTAAGTGCCCCTGGAACCGTAACGGGATCAATGGTGGCCTCCATGAACAAGGACGCCATCGTTTTTGCCTGTGCGAATCCCACTCCAGAAATCTTCCCAGATGAAGCTCGTGCCGCAGGGGCTGCTGTAGTGGCCACTGGTCGCAGCGATTATCCCAATCAAATTAACAACGTGCTGGCCTTCCCTGGAATTTTCCGTGGAACCTTTGACGTGAGGGCCCGTGATATCAACGATGCCATGAAGATTGCCGCTGCCCAGGCTTTGGCCAATTTGGTGGAAGCTGAAAAGCTTTCTCCTGAGTACATTATTCCAGCGGCCTTTGATCCTCGTGTTCGTGATGCAGTGGCTTCTGCCGTTGCTACCGCCGCCCGTGATTCTGGGGTGGCCCGCCTGTAATACTATTCAATAGGAGAAATTATGCTAAAAGAAGCAGCCTACATGCCCTGGTGGTTTTTCCAAAGCAGGATTTTAGGGAAGAAAAAGCCTCTGCAAACGGTGCTTTTTATCACTGACTACTGCAATCTTCGCTGTAAGCATTGCACTCCATCGGGTCACCTGTGTTCCCACACAAAAAGCTATGAGCAAATCAAGGAGGAGCTGATTTATAGTTATCAGCAAGGCTCCCGATTTGTGGACTTTGAAGGTGGGGAACCTACTTTATGGAAGGAAGGGGAGAAAAATCTCAACGACTTATACAAGCTGGCCAAGGAAATCGGCTTTTTTTCCTGTACCCTCACCACCAACGGTCAGCGTCCCTTTGGAGACACCTTGGCAAACTCTGTGTGGGTAAGTGTGGACGGCTACCAAGACTACCACGACAAGGTGCGGGGAGAAGGAACCTTTGCCACACTGGATAAAAACATTCGGGAAAGCGGTCATCCTGCTTTGAGCATTGCCATGGCCATTAACAAGCTAAATCGTCCCTCCCTGCGAGATACGGTGAACTATGCCAAGGAAAATCCTGCCATCAAGTCCATTGCCTTGAATATTCACACTCCCTTCCCTGGCACAGAGGAATTAACCTTGAGCCTGGAGGAACGCCATCAAGTAATCGATGAAATAATCCAGCTGAAAAAAGAAGGCTATCCCATTATGAACACTGTTTCTGGCCTCAAAACCATGAAGCGACGAGGATTCAAAAAATATTGCTGGGTGTGCAACTACATCATGATTGACGGCCAGCGCTTGCCTTCTTGTCCTGGCTATTTGCTAGAAGGCAATGTGTGCGATGACTGCGGATTCTGCATGTCTGGAGAAATGTATTCCGTGCTTCATCTTAAGCCAGATACCATCACTGCTGGGCTCTCCCTCAGGCTGGGATAAGGAATTGTATCAAGATACTTTTGTAGGAGGAAATAATGAAAAATCCAAGTTGGAAGGATAAGCTGATTCTCATTGCCGAAGATGATGGTGTTTCTATTCCTTCCAAGGAAGCTGGCATTGTAAATAAATCACTTTTGCTCCCGTTGCCAGTTCTTCTACTCCCCTGCAAAAAACCTTGATTTTAGGTTGCAACAAATTGCTGCAGCTTCGTGATATTGCTGCCAAAACAGGTTTAAAGTTCTCTGTTACCAGTGAAATGAGAAGTGTAGAAAACCAAGAGCTGGCCCAAGTTACCAAAGTTACAGATTTTGTAGTAAGTAGCAACATCACTGCCTTGATGATGACTCAAATTTCCCAGGCTCGAGAACAATTCGTTATCCTAGATGATTTGTTGTCAGATGATGGTTCAGAGCTGTATATGAAGGATGCTGGCCGCTACGTACAGCTTGGTGAATCAGTTGACTTTTATACCATTGGTGCAGCTGCTACTCAGTATGGCGAAATAGTTGTGGGGTACAAGAAATACCAGGATGATGGTGAATTCGATATTGTTTTGAATCCACCAAAGGCTGCTACAGTGGTTTTACGTCAAGGTGACAGTCTCATTCTCTTGGCAGAAAACTAATAAAAATCAACAGAATGGGTTTAAAGTTCAATTTAGATGAAATAAATTCATTCTGTTGGTTTATCGGTAAACATCAAATTCTTCTAGAAAAAAACAAAATCTAAAGAAAATATAAAATAATGTGTAAATTTTATGGGAAAAAAGTTGCAATCTGAGAATCATCCGTTTATAATGTACTTAACCAATTCTTTTACCCCCCCCCCCGAGCTA
>JAZQSR010000264.1:0-2415 GCA_045630225.1 Treponema sp.
TGGTGTCACCAGTGGGGAAAGTGGAGTGCTGGAAGTGAGGGGAGGATTGCGGGTTGTTCTGAAAAATCAAGAAACACATGAAATCCTCGGTAATAAGAGAATTTCCCTTTGGAGGGAAGATGAGAAAATCCTGGAGACACGAACAGATAGTGAAGGCTATTTCGAGGTTATTGGCATCGGAATCGGAGAGTTCACGGTGACAGTGGAGGAGGAATGATGGGAGAGGCAACTGTTTCCAGTGCAAAACCACATGAGGTGCAGCAGGTGCTGGTTAATATTTCAAAAGCAAAAGGAATTGTATATTTCAATACAAATGGATTTCCTGTAAAAGTTCTAAAAAGTAATTTGATGTTTGAAACTTGGGTGGAAGTTGATGATACAAGTCTTGTATCTGGTATTACAAGACAGTATGAAGGGGTCCTTTATGAAAAAGCTCCCATGCCGAAAATCATTAATAACGACAGAGAAGCTATTGGAAGACAAGTGGTGTTGTATCAGCAATATGATCATGAAATAGCCGCACTGACCTTGATTTTTAATCGATTAATTAAGCATGACACTAAACTATTGAGTAATAATAAAATATATCACTTGGCAGAAACTGAGGAAATTAAATTACCATTTCCACATAGAGGTCAAGGACGATTTCTCGTAGGGAATCCTAGCTATACAGTGTTACCTTCACCTCTAGATCCAACACTTGTTAAGGCTGTGTGTATGCAGGAATCCCGCTGTGGATTTGATCAGGATGCTGGAACAGATATAATGCAGGTCAATGTATTGGGTGATTGGGTTAAGGAAAAATCAAGCCTTGGATTGGTCTACAATAAAGTTCCTTCTCCATGGCTTAGCCTCAAAGCTGGAAATGCATGGCTTATATCGAAAGGATTTGAAGCTCATGAGTATTATATGAAAGGTCTTGAATGGAAAGATAAAAAATGGGACTATAGGAAGGCGGAGATTAATAATATTAGAAATACGCTAGAACCAAACTGTGCACTTTTTTTAATTTATACATGGAATGGTGACTGGTGGAAAGCCGTTCAGAAATATAATGGTGGCGGAACAAAGAATTATAGTGAATCTGTAAAATCGTATTACCATAATACAAGGGAATCTGTACAATCAGATTATTATGTTGATGATACACTGTATATAGTGCCTGATATTCTTGGATAAGGGCAGATATGAAACGAGTGTTTTCTTTTATTATGGGTATTACGTTTCTCTTGGGGTGCATTCTAGCAAACGATGTGGAAAATGAAGCTTTTCAAGCCTTGTTGTTGCAGCCAATAACCTTGGCCGATGGTAGAGTCTACTGCAATCCAGCCGAAGCCCCAGAGTATTACCTTGCGTTTATGAAAACCTTTCCAGAGTTGTGGACAATGGATGTTCCTCCAGTTGCTCCTGATGTGCTGTTTACAAACCACTCTCACCAGATGCAGCTTTCCGAGTCTGAGACGGATTTGTATTATGTATTGTATAGCTGGATTCTCAAGTCGCAACAGGATAGGGAAGTTTTTTCTTCGCTCCGGCTGGAGATTTATAACATATACAGCAGAATAAACCATATTTTCAGGATGCTGGCAGGCGGAGGTACTGCATTTGGCCATGAAGAAATCAGAATTTCGGCATACGTGGAATATCAGCTGCACAAACATGGGGAAGATTTTGTTCTTCAGTGGCAAATTCTCCCGAAAAAAGAGGAGTTGGATTTCCTCCGTAGTAGTTTGTGGACTGTAGGAACTTTCTCAGTGGAGTTAGAGCAGCGTTTTTCTGGGATGGCGTGGCAGGAACGGGGAGAGTTGTTTGCAGAAGTGAATCATGAGATAGATAAGGTGATTATATCAATATCATCAGATTTTCATCTTCAGGCGGCCCTAGACTATATTGACCATGTTATGGAGAAAAGACTGGAGGAAGGACTATGGGAAATACTGTAAAAAACATCATACTGTTAATCATGGAGCTTGCACTAGGAACTGCATTTGGATTCCAAGGCTATAGAGTCTGTCAAAGCCACGAACTTTTGGTAAACTCAATATGGTTTGTACAGTGTGCTTGGATGCTGATAATGCATCTCGAGCGGATAGTCTTGAAAAAAAAGTGGCTGGTACCTCTGGCTTACTTGCACCTCGGGCTGTATCTAGCTGGACTCTTCCACATAATATCTATTTCAGATTACAATTACTATGAGCCCACCAGACTCACTCCTGTCTTTGAATGTATGTTTTTCTGTTCTCTTTTCATGATGCCGACACTCCTGCTGTATGTCATGGTATGGAACATCATGAATTTAATCAAGCGGAACATGGCTGGTGGCGAGAAGAAGCGGGAACGACTGAGACGGATGGAGGAGCGGATGCACGGCCCGGTTGACCAGGAGGCGGCGGTGGATGAGGCGGAAGTGGAACT
>JAZQSR010000265.1:0-4901 GCA_045630225.1 Treponema sp.
TCTACAAACAATGGAGCTGAGTTAAATACTACCGAATTATTACCAGATTTTATTAATAATGCTACCAACGGTAGACCAGTAAATGTTCTGGTGTTTAGCGAAGATGGCAATTACCTTGCTGAACACTTTAGTGACACTGGCGAGTTGGGGATGCACTTTCGCCTAAGGTATACCAGTGAGTTGGTTTCTCGCCAAATAGTGGGAGAGCCCTTGCCTGTGTATAGTATGGTATTTAGCCATGACAAGGAATTGTTGGCAGCAGCTGGCACTGATGGAACCATTAGAATCTGGAGTTCCTTTACTGGCAAACTTGTTCGAGAATTGAAGCAGTATCCAGAAAGCCGTGTTCCTATCCATTTTATTAGTGATACCTACAATGTATTAGTGGCTTCTTCTCCTTGGGAGTTGGTGGTGTTGGATCCTCTTGGTGCCGAATTGTCTAAAATTCGAGCAAGATCTTCTATATTGAATGTTGCAATTACTTCTGATAAAAAGCATGTAGCAGTTCTTACGGAGGAAAACCGCCTGGAGTTGTATGACCTAGGAACTGGGGAATATGTAGGATATGTTCCTTCCTTTAATGTGACTGCTATGACCTCTTTTGACTTTAACCATGATGACAGCCAGCTTTTGATGGGACACCAAGATGGTTCTGTATATATGGTGGATGTAAAAAAGGTACTGACGGTTCCACGTAAGAAACCTGTACTGAGATTGATAACTGAGGAAGAGGTTGTAGAAAAGGGTATTGAATTTACAGATCGCATTCCTCTGGTGGAATATAAGGACTCTGTTGTTGATGGAGGACATGTACGGCATATTCCCGAAGATGTGTTTACATCTCCACGGCACAGCATTGATATGTTGGTGGGTACCACCTTTTTGCCAGATCCTTTTACTTTGTCTTTGGATGCCCAGCTGGGATATTCCAATAGTTTTTTGTTGCATCCTTTCTCCTTTGGTCTTTCGTGGCGTAGTAGCTGGGGCTTTCCCAAAGCACCGTTTCCTTACATCTATCACCACGGAGCAATTGAGTATGACCCACCCTTGTTGATTAGCTGGGTTTTGGAGGTACCACTGGGGCTTTCCTTTAGTCCTTGGGGCTCTGGACTAGAGATTCACACTGAGGTGGCTTTGGGCTTTGCTGTGCATGAACTTTGGAACCGTAGGATGGGGGCACAAGCTGTAACAGCGGGATTGCATAGTGGAGATTTTCATGGATCCTTTGTAACGGCCTTGACCATGGGAGTTGCCTGGAAGGGTATAACACTCAAGTTTAGTGGCGAATGGGACAGCGAACTGGGGTGGACAGGACAGGTGGCCTTGGGCTATTCAATTAATTTGCCTGTTCCTCAGAAATATAGGAGAGAAAATAGCTTGCAGAAGGTGGCAGTAGAGCCTGAGAGAAATGATGTAGCTGAAATGGAGATGTTGCCATGAAAGTGAAGATAGTACTAGTGATTTTTGTTCTGTCATTCCTTTTAACCGCTTGTGCCCCAGGAGTACAGCCCTTGCTAGATGATTATAATGCTCTGTTTGAAGTAACTTTGCGGGACCAGCAAGAGATGGCACTTAAGAATGATTGGCTGCCTGATTCTATTACTATTTCTTATGGTAGCACTTTAAATCTCCATGGACCTGCCCATTGCAGTTCATATAAGTGGGAGCTTAAGGCGGTTTTTGGGGAAGAGGTAAAAATCCCAGATGGATTTGACATAGGTCTTTATGGCGGTACTAGTGAATATTTAGTATTGAATTTTAAGACAGCTGGTTTTTCTTCAGGTAGTGTCTATGAAGTTGTCTGTACGGTAGAACAGAATGGACAAACTTTTTCTGACAGTTGCAAAATAATATTGGTGGCATAACTGTCACGGTTATAAATGATGAAGATGATGACAATTAGAATAAACCATGTATTGATTTGTTTTACGTTATGTATGGTAATTTTTGGGTGCCGAGATTCTCTTTCTCTTGTGCCAGAGAGTACCCACGTATCAGAAAATGGCAAGGTGCCAGTACATTTGGTAGTAGGTGGTTTAAGTGCTACAAGCAAAACGATTACACCAGATCATATTACAGTGCGGGATTTAGAAAATCCTGCTCGCTATAAAGTTATATTAGATGGTACTAGTAATATGGGGGATAGTGTTAGATTGGATCCAGTGAGTTTTACCCATGGAATGGTAGGATTGGATTTGAATCCTGGAATTTGGACTCTTAGGCTAACTGTAACTGATATAACTACCTCAAAACAGATACTGACTGGTAGTGGTACGGTGTCAGTAAAGAGCAAACCTATTTCTACCACAGTAACATTGAATCCTTTGCAGGGTGAAACTGGTACAGTAGATATTACTTTTACTCTTTCTGACTCTATTATGCAACGCCTAGATAAGGACACTTCTGATAATGCCACTATAACGATAGCTTTATATGATACCGTGCAACAAGAAGTTCCAGGTACTAAACATGTGTTCTCGCAGGCTGCTACAGGTGCTTCTGTGCCTTTGTTGTATACTGCTAACAGTAAGACTCTTACTGCTGGTCGATACAGTATTAAGTTAGAGTCTAGTTATACTGTTCAAAATAGCCTTACCCAAAATTTGCCAATGAAATATGAAATGGGTTATACAGATATTCTATATGTAGAAGGTAATAGAGAAACTCGTGCAAGCATAGAACTTACTAGTAATAGCAAGGAATTGGGTGTGCCAGATAATCCTTATAAGCGGAATAAAATGAATGGTAGTGGCAGTTCCAAAACTAACAATTTTACTCGATCAACACCTTTTAACCCTTGGGGAGAAACATTATGGGCATACGGAGGAAATTGGGACGGGGAAAAAAATGGTACCAGTAATGGTAATGAGGTTTTTATAGCGGCTTGGGATACTATTTATAACGCAGATTTTTATGAAATTGAAGTTCTGTTGCATCCTTTTTCGATAACTACCAATGGTGGTGGGAATCCAAATCCAGTTCCTTATGGAAAGTTTGAGCAGGTGGTGTATACGGATTCTGACTGGGATCGATTAAAGAATACTCCAATTACTGTAACAATTAATGGTACACCGCGTACAAGTACACCCGAGTTTTTTCAGTTTAGTGGAGATCCCAGTAGTCCATATTACTATAAAAGATATCGACCAGAAATAGGATATATTGATAAAGCAACAGGAAATCCTTTAAGATTTATTACTTGTGCATACAAGGATCTTGCTAGAACCACTTTTGTTCCCAATTCACCCGTAACTAACGGTATGGGAAATGCTAGTTATAGGATTGCTGACACTGGTGATTCTTCACCAGGTTTTAATGGTACTGGTACATATGCATATAATGGCCAGTCTGTTGGAAAAGTTGGGCTGGAAGGAGATTGTAGTTGTTTAGGATTTCTTGTTCCGTCATTTGCACCGAGAATCTCCATAGCATATAGATTACGGGCAGTGAATTCATATGGTGATAGTGATTGGGTGTACTGGAAGGGTGGCATATGGTAAAACACACAAAAAAGCTTATCGGAACAAAAATTGTAAGGTTACTCTTAGGAATCCTTTGGTGTATGGTTGTGGTAAGTTGTCATGCAGATCTTATAAATGAGTGTACTTCTAGTGTTGTTGCTGGTGCTGCTAGCAAAGGGGGTTCTGGCTCGGTGCCAGTATATTTGCTGGTAGGTGGTTTAAGTGCTACAAGCAGAACGATTACACCAGATCATATTACAATGCGGGATTTAGAAGCTCCTACTAGGTACAAAGTTATATTAGATGGTACCAGCAACATGGGGGATACTATTACATTGAATCCAGTGAGTTTTACCCATGGAATGTTAGGATTGGATTTAAATCCTGGAATTTGGACTTTTAGGCTCTCTGTAACTGATGTAAATACTCAAACACAGATACTGGCTGGTAGTAGTATGGTGTTAGTGCAGAGCAAACCTATTTCTACCACAGTGACACTAAAACCTATACAAGGTGAAACTGGCACAGTGAATATTACTTTTTCTCTTTCTGACTCCATTATGCAACGGCTCGATAAGGATACTTCTGATAATGCCACTATAACGGTAACTTTATATGATACCTTGCAACAAGAGGTTACAGGTACTCAGAAAGTATTTAGTCAAGCTGTTACAGGGACATCTGTAAGCTTACCTTACACTGCTAATGATATGAGTCTGCCTGCTGGCTGTTACAGTATCAAATTGGAATCAAGCTATACTATACAAAATGGAACTACCCAGAACCTGCCACTTACCCATAAAATGGGCTATGAAGACATTCTCTATGTAGAAGGAAACAGAGAAACTAGCGAAACTATTGAACTTACTAGCAATAGCAAGGAATTGGGAGTGCCAGAAAATCCTTATAGAAGGGATAAGATAACCGTTAGCGGTAATTCCAATACAGCAAACTTTACAACTAGTACTAGGTTTACTCCGTTTGAAGAGTGTGTGTGGATGTATGGTACCGCTTGGGATGGAAGTGGTAATGACACTGATATAAATGAGGTTCTACTTATATCTTGGGGAAACGTGTATAACGCTGATTATTACGAGGTGGAAATTCTCTTTCATCCTTTTACAGGTCAAAATAAAGGTGATAGCGCAACATTTGCTGGAAAGTTTCAAAAGGTTGTAACGACAGATACTGAATGGAATGCATTAAAGACTCAAACTTTCAGCTATATAGACCCTGCTGGTGTACAGCATAGTAAGCAACCATCATTTCTAGAATTTAGTGGAGATTCAACTTCTCCTAATTATTATAGAAGAAAAACCTACGATGTTGGAAGTATTAATGCTAATAATGAGGTAGGAATATCTTTAGCCTGTGCAGATTATAATCTTTTTAAAAGTATGGAGAATACTCAGTTTAGGGATCCTTCTAAAAATTATCAAA
>JAZQSR010000266.1:0-2324 GCA_045630225.1 Treponema sp.
GGATTCTTTAGTCAATTATGCGGTGCGAAAGTTCACACTACAGAAACAAATAGTGTGAGCGGCCAAAGGTGCTGTGTTGAATGCTGCCCCTCTTTTTCTGTTGGGGTGTTCTATAATACCAACAGAATATTGAGTGGTTCCATTGAACGCAGCAAAGCCGATTTGGAAAAGTTCAAGCGCAGCCGTCGCAACGGCAAGATTGAATTTTTACAAATCGGTTGCCAGGGTACGGCATCGCCTGGGGTGGCAGACCCCATGGAGATTGGGTTGGCCGTCTGGCCAGGGCAAAGCCCTGGGGAAGACTGGGAAGCCGTCTGGCTGGGCAAAGCCCATTGAAGACCGCTATCTGCGAAAGATGGGACCCACAATTTCCTGAACCAGTAGGGTTCGGGAAATGGTAGTGGGTACAAAAGCCCGAACTCCCGATAGGAAGTTTGGGGTTTTGTGCCCATTTTGTTCTATGTTATGGCAAACAGAACGAGCCAAAAGGGCACGATGGGCTTCTCCGAGTTGGGGAAAACGAGGGGAAGAACAGAGTGAACTTGGGGCGAATGAGGTGCAGCTATGGCAGAGAAGAAAATGGGAACTCAAACGAAGGCATCAATGAGAAATGGCCGTGCGAAAAAGAGTGGTGAGGTTTACAACGCAAACCACAACACTCTTGAGAAGACACGAAGGGGCCAGCTTCACATTGATGAAACCAAGTTTGAGTTAAACCGCTACTATCAATTTAATATGCCTGGAAAAAGGGGCAAAGTTCATCATGGCGGTGATGGTGGCTTCGATGCCAGGAAGCACGAAAAGAGAATGTATGAGCATCTTTTTGGTGATGGTATCGAAGCCAGAAACGAAAGGTACATTAAGAGCGGTCACAGAGAAGACTGCCTGGATGTTGGGGATGTCTATTCAAATCCGAAGACGGCCCCTCTGGAAACCATTTTGCAGATTGGCAACAGCAAAATGATAGCAGAGGGAATTATGACTTCGGAAGAAATGAGGGAAAAACTGCTGGCTGCTTTTGAGCAGACAGTCAAGGATTTAATGGAAATCGGCAAAGGCCATGTGTTCCCTCTTTCGGCTGCTTTGCATTGCGAAGAAGCGGTTCCCCATATCCACTTTAGGGTGGCCATGGGTTCGACAGATAAATTTAACCATTTTGTGGCAAATCAAAGTGCTGCCCTTTCCGCTATGGGGTTTGACGGCAGAAACCCAAAGACGGGCAAAAGGGATAGAAACCATAATCCGCTGGTAGCTTATACGGATAAGGTTAGGGAGATATTTTACCAGAACTGCGAAAAGCAAGGTCTGGTAATCGACCGAGAGGTAAAAAGCGAATCATACCGCCAGATGGAACTGCTGGCTTTCAAGTGTGAAGCCTTTAGGAAAGAACTTGAAGAAGCAGAGCAGCAAAAGGAGCAAGCCCAGGAAGCGGCCAGAACGGCCCAGGAAGCCCTGGATAAGGCTGTGGGGGATACGAATACCCTAAATGCCCAAATAACGGCTCTCACGGCCTCTGTGGCGGCCCTGGAAGCCAAAAACGAACATTTGACCGATAAGAACACCAGGTTAGAAGAAAGACTGGAAGAAGTCAAAGCAGAGGGCCGTGAGATAGTGGCTGAAAATAAGAAGCTGAAGGATGACAACCAACGGCTCAAAGAAGACAATGATACCCTTAAGAAATCAAATGGCGATTTAAGTGCTGAAAAGCTGCGGCTGCAAATGCAGATACAAGAATTGCGAAATAAAAAGGCTGCTGCGGAACGGGCAGCAGCCCAGGCCAAAGCCGACAGAGAAGCAGCGGTCAATGCGGCCAAGGCAATAGAACAACACCAAAAGGAAGCATACAGAAAATATGCAAAGGATTTTTCACCAAAGGTCTATGAAACACTACCAGCCAAAAAACAGAAGCGCAGCATTTCTGGCAAAGTCACGCAAGAGGAAAGGCCAGAATGTGTGGTGGTAGAAAAAGCATCCTTTGAACGAATCAGCGAACTGGCTCAGTATCATGTAGAAGTGGACTATAACAGAGCCACCATAGAGGCCCTGGATAAAAAGATTGCAGAGAATGAAATCATCCAGCGGCAGCAAGAGCAGCTGGATAGCCAGGAAACGGAAATCAGCCGATTGCAGCAGCAGATTCAAGAAAAAGACTTGAAGATAGCGCAGCAAGACAACACGATTTTCTACCAGCAGCAAGTGCTGCAGCAGAATGGTCTGGGCTGGATGGTTCAACAGTTCGAGCAGAACCAGGAACAGAGCCAAGAGCAGCACCAGACACATACACAACATCACAGTAGATAAAGAACGGGCCAGCCCTTGCTTTC
>JAZQSR010000267.1:0-4395 GCA_045630225.1 Treponema sp.
CAAAGAAACGGATGAATCGATTGAACGAGGCTATCAGCAAAATTAGTGGGCTGAATGAAGCCTATCACATCGGTGCAAGCTATTTTTTGAAATTAAATGAGTATGACGGCGATTTTAACAAGCTGTGGGACTACCACTTGAAAAGCTTGTTACATGAATATCTTCGTGGCTCTGGAAATGAAGCTTCTGGAATGGAGAGTCTTCAAAAGGCCTATTTTGGTGAGGGGGAAAGATTTGGTGCAAAAGGGGAGCTAACTGACAATGGATAATAAGGAAAATGCAAGGATACGGCTGTTTGAAGAAAAAAATGTCCGTACTTTATGGAATGATGAAGAGGAAGAATGGTATTTTTCTGTAATTGATGTTGTTGCTGTTCTTACTGATAGTGAAAATCCGCGTCGCTATTGGAGCGATTTAAAGCGAAAGTTGATTTCAGAAGGAAGTCAACTGTACGATAAAATCGTACAGTTGAAAATGCCTGCATCTGATGGAAAAATGCGTGTTACCGATGTTATGACTACGGAACAACTTTTCCGATTAATTCAGTCAATAGCATCACCCAAGGCAGAACCACTAAAGCTTTGGATAGCACATATTGCAAAAGAACGGCTTGATCAGTACGAAGATCCAGAACTCTCAATACAACAGGCTTTGATTGACTATAAGCAACTAGGCTATTCTGATAGTTGGATTAATCAGAGACTTAAATCAATAGAAATCCGCAAAGACCTTACAGATGAATGGAAAAATCATGGATTAAAGGAAGGTGTTCAATTTGCAACACTTACTGATATTATCTATAAAACTTGGGCTGGCAAAACAGCCAAAGAATATAAGCAATTCAATGGTCTGAAAAAAGAAAATCTTCGTGACAATATGACAAATCAAGAACTTGTTTTGAATATGCTGGCAGAACTTTCTACAACGGATATTTCTAAGGCACGAAATCCCCAAAGTTTTGATGAACATGTGGATGTAGCCCGACGTGGAGGTTCTATTGCAAAAGAAGCCCGAGAAAAACTAGAGCTTGAAACAGGAAGAAATGTGGTATCTCCATTAAATGCAAAGGAGTATTTTCAGCAACAACTTGAAAATACTGTAAACATAGGAGAGGACTAACTAGTGCCTGCTAATTCAAATCAGGAGCAATAACCACTTTCTATGGCTCACATCACCCTTACCGACAATAGCATTGCAAATCCGCTTCCAATTCCCGCTGTGTTGAAATCTGACACGCCTTCTGAGCAGGCTATCCATGTCTTTCAAGATTTGCAGCAGGTATCTGGGAAATCCCTTGGAGAGCTGTGCACTGAGTGCGAGAATCTCCTTGTTTTTCCCCACTGTCTTGAAGAACACAATAACGGGCTCCAGGAGCTTTCAGTTTGTGAGCTGGTGGGAACTCCCTGCTACGACAAGGAAAATCGACTCCTTCATGTAAATGAGGTTAAAATCAAGACGGGAAACTTGATGGGCTTTATTGGATTTTCTGGAAAGGGGAGCTGGGGAACGCAGCTGGAGATTCGATCTCGTTTTACGGATAATTCCAAAGAAGATTTTTTTCTTCATTATCTTTTGGAGCGTGTTTTTAAGATTAACCTTTTTAACTTGGAGTATTCCTTTACCCAAGCACCTGGACTTGATTTCCTGTACCTGCTGTTTCCCTATTTTCTGAAAAAGGCGTTGGGGCAGGGAGTGTTCCGTTCCTACCAAACCTTTGAGAAAAATGACAGTGCTATCCGTGGAGCTATCAACATTCCCCGTCACCTTCGGCAAAATCTTCCGTTCAAGGGTACCGTGGCCTACCGTAGTCGAGAATATTCCTACGATAACTCCATAACCCAGCTGATTCGCCACACCATTGAGTTTATCCGAAGGAAGGAAATGGGCCAAAGAATTTTATCTCTAGATGAGGAGACACGCCAAGGGATAAAACAAATCGAAATGGCCACCAACGGAACCTATTCACTACAAAAACGACAGAAGGTGCTGCAGGAAAATATTCGGCCAGTGCACCATCCCTATTACACCCAGTACAGGAATTTGCAAAAACTTTGCCTGATGATTTTGAATCATTCTGCTATAAAATATGAAGAAAGTAGAAATTCCCTGTACGGTCTTCTTTTTGACGGAGCTTGGCTTTGGGAGGAATATTTGGCCACGATTTTGTGTGCACCTGAATTGGGGAAAAGTGCATTTCAGCATCCAGAAAACAAGGCAGGATGTGGTGGCCTAAGGCTTTTTGACAATTCTTGTTCTAATCTAGAGGAAACATCTTTTTCCAAGTGCTACCGACGGATTTACCCTGATTTTTACCGGCAGAATTCCCACGGTGCTGATGTTCACGGTCACTGTAGCGGAGAGCTGGAGGGTGGAGTGCAAGATGGCGTGGTGCTAGACGCCAAGTACAAGCATCTTGAAAAGAGCCTTGTTCGTGACGACCTGTACCAGATAATCTCCTACATGCACACCATGAAAATTTCTTGTGGAGGCTTTTTGTATCCCTACCAGTGTCCTGAAACGGCGGAGGAATTGCAACACCAGTACTACAAGCTTGCAGGTTATGGTGGAACAATCCATGTCTTTGGCATTCCCATTCCTCAGGCAGAAGATTACAATCACTTTAAGGCCAAGATGAAGGCACTGGAAACAGACTTGTTGAAGCACTTGAATCACGACCTGTAAGGAGGCAACTTGTCCTTGCTACAACTCTATTTGCAGGATATTTGGTGGAAAGAAGAAGACGACATCCCAAGGAAGAAAGCTAGTGGAAAAGTTAAAAGAAAAAAAATAAAAAATCAGCCCCATTTTCGGGGCTGGGTAGGTTAGAGTTACTGGTTTTCTATATCGACAGCTCGAACAATGTAAATGTCTCGATACTGGTCAAACTCTACAATCATTTTCAAAATAGAACTGCTAGCAATGTGACTTGCAGAATCTCTTGCACCGAGAAGGATTCTTGCCAAGAACATATCCGTCTTGCTTGGGATAGGTACAACAAGGTAAGCGTCTCTTCTATCTATAGCAGCTAGAAGGCTGTCTAAAGCCTCCGCACGGTGTGGGGTGTCAACAATGTCTGCCAAATCAATCAATGTGCTCCGAGTAAACATGAAGCGAGTGCTCCACTTCTTAACAATCTCTTGTAGGAAAAATACCTTTGCCACTATATCCTTCCAAGAAAATCCAAAGTTTCGTCTATAGAAAGAGGGGCGGAAAAATCAATGGGAATATCATCTAGTGTATCAAGAATATTCAGTTCGGAACGAATTTCTTCTCTGCGTTTTTGTACACATGCCACTGGAACAACACACAACTTGGCGATATCTTCGTTGTTTTTTCCCATAAACATGGAGAATAGGTGTGAGGGTAACAGTAAGGAGGCTGCATAATAATCTAAGGCCTCCTCAACAAGATTTACCCCTTTTCTGTGGGTTTCAGGTTGTTCTGCTATACGTCGAGTTAGGTCCATTTGACGGGCAACCTGTGCATTTTGATCGTAGTAGACTGTCACCTGGTTTCCATCATCCAGTCGCACGGAAATCTTCCCGTTTGTCCGTATGTGAGCAATCTCGTGGGCGATACTGAATCTCTTTTGTTCTAGGCTGTCGTCAGGATGCAGCATGATGGTATTTCCGTTCATGACAGCATGATCATGTTTTACCAGTGGATTTTCTTCAATCTTCAACCCTAGGCTTTCTGCAACTTCATGAATGTTTACCATTGGATTATCTTTGTTTAGATTAAGATTCGATAAAAGCAAGGAAGTGTCGTCAATGATAAATGACACCAACTCTTTGCTGGACATATCCACAACATTCATCTTTCATTCCTCCTAAAAACAACAAAAAACTACAATAAATAATTGTAGTTTTCTGGTCATTTCTTATTCAATTTTAGCTGAATCAACAAAAATTTACAAGGAAAATTTTTCCTTCAAGGTATAGGTTGTCATAAGACTTTACCGAAGTTGCGGGGAAAAAGATAAAAAAATCAGCCCCATTTTCGGGGCTGGGTGGTCAATCAGTGTGTGGCGTAGGTGTAAGAGTCTGGAAAGTTTCTCTTTGAGAGATTTTTCATCGCCAAGTACTCTGTAATGTCTTGTTCCGTGTCAAAATCTGCTAGTCGGGTAACTTTTGCAACAGTCTTATCCTTGTCAATCAAAATAATTCCTGTAGGAGGTTTTTGATAATTTTCTATACCAAAGATATACGCATACTCTACAGTCTTGCTTGTTTCACTTTGTTTTGTAAATCGCCTGTAATGCAAACTCATCTTAAACCTCTTTCTGCCAGTTATACTTTTTATTTGCCAACTCGTGAGCCTTTTCGTAATAGTAACCTGTAGACTTCATGATTGTCAACTCTTCCAATTCATGATTCAAAAGAAGTATATCTAAGT
>JAZQSR010000268.1:0-7223 GCA_045630225.1 Treponema sp.
ATGCAGTATCATCGGCGTTGGAGGGCTTGACTTCCGTGTTCGGGATGGGAACGGGTATTGCACCTCTACCATGGTCACCAGCAATGATTAGATAATAGCAAAACGTACAAATCTTGTCAATAATAAAAAAGATATTTTTCAAAAAAAATATCTTTTTTTGTCATGAATCGCTTTAACAAATCCCTTGCTTACAAAACTTCTTTTCTATAAAATGACCTTCAATGAAGGAGCTGGCTATGGATAAGGTAATAGCAAATAATTACGGAAGTTTTGAAGTTGTTTTTCAGCGGGGAGAAGGTTCCCGTTTATATGATATAACTGGCAAGGAATATATTGACTTTGTTTCTGGAATTGGAGTGAATTGCCTTGGCCATAATCATCCCGCCTTGGTGAAAGCTGTTCAAGAGCAGGCTACAAAACAAATCCACATTTCCAACTACTATAACTCGGATCAAGGATTGGCCTTTGCCCAGGAATTGCTGACAGCCACTGGCATGGATCGCATCTACTTTGGAAACTCTGGAGCAGAAGCCAACGAAGCAGCCATTAAGCTGGCTCGAAAATACGGTTGGCTCAAAAGTCAGGCCGAGGGAAGTGGTAAGCCTCGGAACGTCATCGTCACCCTAGAAAAATCCTTCCATGGGCGCACTTTGGCTACCCTGCGAGCCACTGGCCAAGAAAAATTCCATGTTCCCTGTTTTGAGCCCTATCCTGAAGGCTTCCGTCACATTGTTGCAGGGGATTATACCTCCTTGGAAACTGCCTTTGACAACACCGTTTGTGCCTTGATGATGGAATGTGTGCAAGGTGAGGGTGGTGTGAATCTTGTGGATAAGGAATGGGCACAAGCTGCTGCAACTGCCGCTCGCAAGGCTGGAGCCATTGTCATTTGTGATGAAGTGCAAACGGGAATGGGCCGTACAGGAAGTCTTTTGGCCAGCCAGGATTTAGGTATTCAGCCAGAAATTGTTACCTTGGCAAAGGGTATTGCTGGTGGTGTTCCCATGGGAGCCTGCTTGTGGCGGGGGAGTGTAAAGGATGTGTTTGTGGCAGGAGACCATCAGTCCACCTTTGGAGGAAATCCTTTGGCCTGTGTCGCTGGTAGAACAGTGTTAAGTCAGCTTTCATTACCTGGATTTTTAGACAGAGTAAAGGAAGCAGGAGAATTCATCCGTAAAGAAATTGCTTCTTGGAATCTGAGCTGCATTAAAAATATTCGTGGCAAGGGCTTGATGATTGGTCTTGATGTGGAGCAGCCAGCAGCCCAGGTGCAGAAATCTTGCTTGGACTCTGGCCTGTGCATTTCCACTGCTGGACCCAATACCCTCCGTTTCCTCCCCCCTCTTGTGATTACCCAGGAAGAGATAAAACAAGGTTTAGAAATACTCAAAAAAATACTCGAAAACTAAAAATTTTTTACCAAATTAAACAGTATAGTTTGTTTTATTTTGGTAATAAATGATAATAAATGTATATTTTTTCATATTAAAAACCGTGATGTTCCTTTTAGTCACGGTTTTTTCTTATTAAAAAGCATTTGACATCTTAAATATTTGGGTATATAAATATTTATATTGAGTGTGAACGAACATGGGAATGTTTTCTTTTGATTTTTCACAAGAAAAAATTTCCGTGGTCAAATCTTTTCGTGGAGGAATAATATGAAAAGAATTGTAGCTGGTGCTTTGGCCTTGGCCTGTATCGGTGGAGCTGTTTATGCCGGTGGTGCAAAGGATGCTGGTTCTGTTGTTCTGAACAAGGACAAGCCCTTGGTATTCTTTAACCGTCAGCCCTCTGACCCTGTTTCTGGTGCTATTGACATGGAGTCCATGAACTGGAATGACAAAACCTACTATGTTGGTTTCGATGCCGCTGGTGGTGGTGCTGTTCAGGGTAAGTTGATTACTGATTTCTTGGCTGCAGCTCCTGCAACTTTGGATCGCAATGGTGACGGAATCATCGGTTATGTTCTGTGCATTGGTGACGTTGGACACAATGACTCCAAGGCTCGTACAGAAGGTATCCGCAAGGCTCTGGGAACTTGGGACGGATCAACTGATCCTGGAAAGGTTAAGGAAGGTTCTGTAACTGTTGGTGGAACAACCTATAAGGTAGTTGAATTGGAAGGAAAGGCTATGACTGGAACTGACGGTTCAACATGGAATGCTAACGCTGCTACAGAAGCAATGGGTGGTTGGGCAACAAAGTTCGGTACCCAGATTGATATGGTTGTTTCCAACAACGACGGTATGGCCATGGGTTGTCTCCAGGCTTCCAACTATCCTGCTGGTGTTCCTATCTTCGGATATGATGCTAACGCAGACGCTATCGAAGCTATCGGAGCTGGAAAGCTCTCTGGAACTGTTTCCCAGAACGTAGACGCACAGGCTGCTGGTACATTGCAGGTTCTCCGCAACCTCTTGGACGGCTTGACTGGTGCTGACATCTATACAAAGGGATTCTCTGAGCCCGACCAGTGGGGAAATCAGATTACTCCTACTGTTGACTATCGCCCCAATGAAAAGGCTGTTATGGCTCAGAATGCTGGCGTTAACAGTGCTAACTGGAAGCAGTACACAGCTGGTACACGTGATGGCGGTATCAAGCAGTCTGTAGCTCCCAAGAAGAAGGTTCTGTTGACCATCTATAACTCTGCTGACAACTTCTTGTCTTCTTCCTACCTGCCTGCTTTGCAGTACTATGCTCCTCTCATGGGCATTGACTTGACTGTAGTACAGGGTGACGGACAGAACGAGTCCAGCTGTCTCGACAAGTTTACTAACCTGAACAACTACGATGCATATGCCATCAACATGGTTAAGACAAACTCTGGTAGAGACTACACAGACAAGTTGAAGTACTAATTCTCTTGTTAGAATGGGGGTACCTGGGGATTCCGTAAGGGCCCCCATTTTAGTTTTATCTCTACCCAAGTCTGCCATGTCCAGGTGAAGCAAACTTCACTAAGACGTGGTTTTTTTTTAGTCGGATATTGACAAAGTGTTTGTGTATTCAACAGGCCTTTTTCAATAGAGCGTTTTACGGTAGGAGCGAATCATGGATGATATAGTTCTGGAGATTAAACATCTGTCAAAGGCTTTTGCAAAGAACAAGGTTCTGGATGGTATTAATCTGACAGTTAAGAAGGGGTCTGTTGTAGGTCTTATGGGCGAAAATGGTGCCGGTAAGTCCACCATGATGAAATGTCTGTTTGGAATTTACGCTAAGGATGAAGGACAGATTTCCTTGGAAGGCAAACCCATCAATTTTAGAAATCCCAAGGAAGCACTAGAAAATGGCGTTGCCATGGTTCACCAGGAATTGAACCAGTGTCTCGATAGAACTGTTGCTGATAACCTCTTTTTAGGTCGCTATCCCACAAAGGCTGGTGTAGTGGACGAAGCACGGATGCTTACTGACAGCAACAAGTTGTTTGCTTCATTAAATATGAATGTTAACCCAAAGACCATCATGCGTACCATGTCTGTATCTCAGCGTCAGATGGTGGAAATTGCCAAGGCTGTTTCCTACGATGCTAAAATCATCGTATTAGACGAGCCCACTTCATCCCTTACGGAGCGTGAAGTAAACAAGCTTTTCTCCATTGTCAATGACTTGAGGGCAAAGGGTGTGTCTTTCGTTTATATATCCCACAAAATGGATGAAATCTTCCAGATTTGTGACGAAATTGCAGTTTTGCGAGATGGTAAGATGATTCTTGCAAAACCCACCAAAGAAACCAACATGAACGAATTGATTTCAGCCATGGTTGGTCGTTCCTTGGACAAGCGCTTCCCCGATGTGGACAATGTTCCAGGGGAGGATTTCCTTGAGATTCGTCATCTCACCACCAAATATGAGCCAATTATTGAAGATGTTTCCTTCACGGTAAAACATGGAGAAATTTTAGGTCTGTATGGACTGGTGGGTGCTGGCCGCAGTGAGCTTTTGGAATCTCTTTTTGGTATTAGAACTATTGCCTCTGGTGAGATTGTGGTAGGTGGAAAGAAGCTCCGGTTCAAGAGCAGTAAGGATGCTATGGAACATAGCTTTGCTCTGGTAACGGAGGAGCGAAAATTGAACGGTATGTTCGGTAAGGATACCATCAAGTTCAATACAGTTATTACCAACCTCGAAAGCTATAAAACCTTTGGTATTCTTTCCAATCACAAGATGCAGGAAGCTGCTGACCGTGAAATCAAGGTAATGCATACCAAGTGTGTTTCTGCCGACGAGCTTATTTCAGCCTTAAGTGGTGGAAATCAGCAGAAGGTTATTATCGGAAAATGGTTGGAACGTTCTCCCGATGTTTTCTTGTTGGATGTGCCTACCCGTGGTATTGACGTTGGTGCCAAATACGAGATTTATCAGCTCATTATCAACATGGCAAAGCAGGGAAAGACAATTATCGTTGTTTCATCTGAAATGCCAGAGATTTTGGGAATTACCAATCGTATTGCTGTTATGTCTAACCACAAGTTGGCAGGCATTGTGAACACAAAAGAAACTGACCAGGAAGCCCTGTTGCGGCTGTCTGCAAAATATTTATAAGAGGTAAACCATGGAACAGGTCACAGGAATTGTTTCTTCGGCTACAAGCCCAGAAGATGATGCAAAGTTGCAGCAGTATACTCAGCAGTTGAACGACTTGCGAGTGGACGGGGTGAACAAGGTTCTCTCCTTGCAGCAGGATATTGCAACAACAAAGAAAAGTAAGCTTATTTCTGCTGATGACAAGCAGAAGCTTATTGCCAACTTCAAGACACAGCTAGATGCAGCCCAGAAGGTTGCAGCTGCCAACAAAGCTCAGGAACAACAGTTGGCAAAGGAAGCCGTTGCCTATAACAATAGCATTTCCAAGTCCTACAAAGAGCAGGTTATTGCTCAGGAAAATAAGAAGCTTGCTGCCTTGAAAGCAGCATACACCCAGGAAGTTGCAAAGATTAAGGCCGACGCTCAATCTCAGATTAACGGACTTTCCAGTCGCTATTCTGGAGATGAGCTGAAGGAAGAAATCAGTGTAAAAAAATATGAGTTGAAATCAGCTCTTTTCGATGCAAAGAGTCGCTACACCTCTGCTGTAGAAAAGTGCAAGGATACCAAGAATCAGGCATTTATCACCCAGGTTCAGAAGAATAGAAGCCTGAGAAATGGAAAGACAAACTTTGCAGAAGACATGAACTTGAATTTCCGTGACTACATCTACAAGTTCAAGCTTTCTAAGTTCTTCCTTGATAACGGATTGTATCTTGCAATTCTGGTATTCTTCATTGTTTGTATCGTTTTGGCACCTCTGTCTGGCAGTGGAAACCTTCTGACCTTGCCCAATATCTTTACCATCTTGGAGCAGAGTTCTGTTCGTATGTTCTATGCCTTGGGTGTTGCTGGATTGATCTTGTTAGCTGGTACCGACTTGTCTGTGGGACGAATGGTTGCCATGGGTGCTGTTGTGACAGGTTTGATTCTTCACCCCGGTATGAACATTGTTAAGTTCTTTGATATGGGGCCTTGGGACTTTACCGCCTTGCCCATGGGTGTTCGTGTTATCATGTCACTGGTAATTTCCATTGCTCTCTGTGTGGCCTTTAGTTCCTTTGCAGGCTTTTTCACTGCTCGGTTCAAGATTCACCCCTTTATCTCCACATTGGCTACCCAGCTGATTATCTATGGTTTGTTGTTCTTTGGTACCAGTGGTACACCAGTTGGTTCTATCGACGGTGGCATTAAGGATGCATTGGGAGGACGCTGGATTCTCGGTGTACTGAACGGTGAGCTAATTACCTTCCCCAAACTGATTATTCCTGCTGTTATTGCCATTATCGTAGCTTGGTTTATCTGGAACAAGACAACCTTTGGTAAGAATATGTATGCTGTTGGTGGAAATGCCGAAGCTGCCAGTGTAAGTGGTATTAGCGTATTCAAGGTAACTATGGGTGTATTCATCATGGCTGGTATCTTCTATGGTTGTGGTGGATTCTTGGAGGCTTTCAAGGCAAATGCTAGTGCTGGTACTGGACAGGGATACGAGCTTGACGCCATTGCTGCCTGTGTTGTTGGTGGAATCTCCTTCAACGGTGGTATCGGAAAGATTGGTGGTGCAGTAATCGGTGTTATCATCTTTACTGGTTTGACCTACTGCTTGACCTTCTTGGGAATTGATACCAACTTGCAGTTTGTGTTCAAGGGATTTATCATCATTGCTGCCGTTGCTTTGGATAGCGTGAAGTACCTGAAGAAGAAGTAAGATTTTTATAATTTTCTTAGGGAATCTCTCCCTTTGAAGAAAACAAGAAGCGTGGCTATGAGGTGCCGAGAAATAAGGTGCTTTCATGGTCACGCTTTTTTTGTCTTGATGTGGCTTTTGTAAGTGTCATGTAAAAAAAAATATAGTCATATATATTGACTTATGACTATAAATATACTATACTAAAATAAGGTAGTAAAGGATGAAGGAAGCATTATTCAAGGTAAAGTCCTCTTTGTCTGATTACGTAAATCAGGCTGAGCTAGGAAATGTGGTAGAAATAACTCGTCATGGAAAGGTTGCGGCAGTTCTTATTGGAATGAAGGAATATCAAGAATTGTTCAGCACTGAGGATAATGGATTTTCTCTGCGTTATGAAAAATGGCTGGAAGCAGAGAAAAATTGTGTGGCAGAAAACCTCCTGCAGGGAGATGAATTGGAAAATCTCCGCTCAAAACAATGTTCTCCTGAAGAACGGTATGGTGTATGGTGAGACCCTTGTATTTATTGGATACCAATATACTTTCTGAACCTACCAAGCCCCAGCCAAACACCTTTGTGTTGGAAAGATTGAAGCAGGTGGGATCCCTGTGTGTAATGTCTTCCATTACCTATCATGAATTATATTATGGTATTCAGCTAGTGCAAAGTGAGGTGAGAAAACTGCAACTGGAACGGTTCTTATTCAATGTAATAAAACCTTCCTTTCCCATTTTAAGTTATGATGAACATGCTGCAGAAATACATGGAATGTTACGGTTAAAGCTAAAGGATAGGGGAATGGTGGTGGCTGATATGGATGCTCAAATTGCATCTGTGGCCATAGCAAATAATCTTATACTTGTTACTAGAAATCAGAAGGATTTTGAGCCTATAGCTACTGTTTCTACCTTAATGCTGGAAAACTGGTTTCACATTACGTAAAAATGGACAAGCTTTTCTTGTTGCTATACGGAATGATATTTAATTTTACTCAATC
>JAZQSR010000269.1:0-2852 GCA_045630225.1 Treponema sp.
CTGTGGCTATTATTGCTGGCCCTTGTTCCATTGAAAGCGAGGAGCAACTGGTGGGAATTGCCAAGGCGGTAAAGGCTTCTGGTGCCCGCTTTCTGCGTGGTGGGGCTTTTAAGCCAAGAACAAGCCCTTACAGTTTCCAGGGCTTGGGAAGTCAGGGTATTGACTTGTTGCTGGCAGCAAAGAAGGAAACAGGCTTGCCTGTAGTAACAGAGCTCATGTCCATTACCCAGCTGGACTTGTTCAATGATGTGGATGTGATTCAGATTGGTGCCCGCAACATGCAGAACTTTGACCTTTTGAAGGAGTTGGGTGGTTGTGATAAAACTATTCTCTTGAAGCGTGGTTTGGCAAACACTGTAAAGGAATTGCTGATGTCTGCTGAATACATTATGGCAGCGGGAAATGACAAGGTGGTATTGTGCGAGCGAGGAATTAGAACCTTCGATCCATATACCCGCAACACCTTGGACTTGAGCGTGGTCCCTTACCTGAAAAAAGAAAGCCACCTTCCTGTAGTGGTGGATCCAAGCCATGCCTGTGGTATGAGCTGGATGGTTCCCACCTTGGCCACAGCTTCCCTTGCTGTTGGTGCCGATGGAATCATGGTAGAGGTTCACAACTGCCCTGAATGTGCTCTTTGTGACGGTGAGCAGTCCCTGACACCAGCCCAATTTGATGCATTGATGCAAAAGCTTAGAAAATATGCTGCTGTGGAGGAACGAGCAATATGAGTGAATCAAGGTGGCAGGATACAAGTGTAGCAGGTGAAATATCTTGGCTCAATCCCCAAAACTTGACCTATGGTTTTGTGGGACTGGGATTGATGGGAGGCTCCTTTGCCCGTGCCATTCGGGAAAAGGTGCTTGGAAGACCCAATAGCTGTGGTAAGATTTTTGCCTGCGATATAAATGGGGCTTCTCTCACTCAGTCTTTATCAGATGGTATCATCGACTCAGGATTTACTCTTGATGAAGCTCCAGCTATGCTGGCTCAGTGTGATGTGGTGTTCATCTGCTTGTATCCCCATGCCACCTTGCAATTCATGGAAAAAAATCGTTCACATTTTAAACCTAATTCCATTGTCACGGATATTTCTGGTGTAAAGGCGGAAATTATCCGTAATCTACCGAAAATTCTCCGTGATGATGTGGATTTTATCAGTGGCCATCCCATGGCAGGAAGTGAAAAGGAAGGCTATACCCATGCCTCTGCCAAGATTTTTGCTGGACGCAACTACATTCTCATGCCACTGGAACAGAACAAGGCTGAGCATTTGACCTTTTTTAAGAATCTGGTGACAGATTTGGGCTTTACTCGAATCATTGAGACTGATGCTCAAGTCCATGACCACAAGATTGCCTTTACCTCCCAGCTGTGTCACGTAATTGCTGCTGCTTTGGTGGATAGTGCTGAGGATACTCAGATTACAGCCTTTGGTGGGGGCAGCTTTGAGGATTTAACTCGAATCGCCATGATAAATGCCCCCCTGTGGACAGAGCTTTTTTTTGCCAACAAGAGTGAGCTTTTGGGCCATATCGATAGTTTTCAGCAATCCTTGGCAGAGTTTCGCCACCACCTAGAAACTGACAATCAACAGGCTATGTGCCAGCTTTTGGAAGGAGTACGTACTAAGCGAATCGCCATGTCTCGCATTGAAGGGTAGGCTGATTATAGGTTTGTTTTTTTTACTTGCTTATTTTTGACTATGTTCGTAAAGGTATTCTGGTGCAATATCTACTTCGTCATTCCATACAACTGTTCCACATTCAATATGGGCTGTCATGAAAAAGTCTAGGGATTGTAGAGGTTTGTAAATCGGTTTTTCCAGAAGGTGTAATGCATTGAAAGAGCGTTTTTCTCCATCTGCAAAATGAAGGAGGAGGGTATAGTCAGGCTTTGCAGTTACCTCTGTTACAATCCAGTGTGGAATTTTCATATTCTCTCCAGTTTATTAGTGCAGAGGTTCAATCTTGTACAAGGGTTGCTCCTCCATGGCTAGTTCCCAATTTGCCAGAAGTTCTTCTTTGTGTAATTCTGCCCAAGCTGCAATTAACTTACATTGCTTTTTAGGCATTTCTCCATTGATAAGTTCACCTTCCATATTAAATACCCCATTATATCCTTGGTATGAAGCGTGAAAATGAGGTGGATTGTGTTCACCATTATTGAACATGCGAATAATAATCCCAAAAAACATGGAAATACTGGGCATAGTAACCTCCGTTTTATGTGTAAAGTATACACTATTTTTTGAGGGTTTTAAATAGGTGGTTGGAGAGTAGCACTGTGAAAAGAGCTTTTGTGGTCACACATCTAGTTTTTCTTCTAAAAAGTTCAATACATCTTCTCGAATCAACTCATGGAGGCCGGTAACAAGTTCTTTCATTTCTCGAAAGTACAGACAATCTTTGTTACAAGATCATTTTCGAGTATTAAGCTAATTTCATAGCCAAAACCTAGAGCAAGCTCATGGGTATTGTATTCAAAGCCTAGATAGGTTTCTTCATGGGGATTTCCCCACAGGTTAATGACATCTTGTTTTGACATTCCAATGTGTAATGGGGTATCTTGGATCAAATCATTGTTTACGAACTCGACAACTGTACCATAACTGCATTGAAATAATAGGTTGCAGAATAGTGTGGCTTTTCTTCCGTTGAATCGGCATGCTTTACTATTTCCCTTCCTTTTTGATATAAAACTTTTCCAATATCATATATGGTCTGAGCCTGATTAAGTAACTGAATCTTCTCTTCTTCTATACTAGCTTTTGAAATAAGTAGTCCATTTTGAACAGCAGAATCAAGTAATAATTGCTGGTAATCTTTTGTTTGGGGATTGTCAATTTCTTT
>JAZQSR010000270.1:0-14362 GCA_045630225.1 Treponema sp.
TCTGATGATTTTGACTTGAGAATGAGAAATTTACGGTTAATGGTATTATGAGAAAAATATTTGTTTTGATTACATGTTTTAGTTTCGTTTTGTTTTTTGGATGTACTAAGCCATCTTTTTCAGCCCTTGTTCATGATGCTATGGTTTGTGAACAAGTACAAGGTGCGTGGCAACAAAGTTTACTGTTAGAAACAGAGATTTCTTTGAATCCAGATAATCCTGCAGAGGTTTCTGGAAAGGTAAAGTCCAATTCTGTGACAACACTTACTTTAGAAGGAAATCAGAATTTTTCAATAGAAACAAAGACTGAATTTGTTTCCTATGAACCTAAAAATCCGTCAAATGAAATTCCTGTTCCTTTAGACGCTCTGAAGCAGTATTTTTCGCAAAAGATTTGTGTAAAAGGAATGTATATTGTCACAGACTCTGTGCTTCAGTATGACCATAGACTTGTAACGCTGAATGATTCTACAGAACTTTCTTTTGAAGAATTTGCAGCTTCTAATCCCGATGCAGGAACTCAGATTCAAACGGCTGCTTGGCGAGTTGATGGAGATATCTTATATTTTTCTGTAGAGGGAAATAATCCACAATCTGAATTAGTGTATACTCGGATAAAATAAATTTTTCTTGTTGAAAACTTGTGGAAAAGCAAGGAAAACTTTGTGGAAAAAGAGGGTATAAAGGAGATTTTTTATGAGCGGAATGGTACCACGTTGGGATTTAACTAGCATTTTTTCTGATTTTGATGGAGCTGATTACAAGCAGGCTCTTGCTGAATATGCTGAAGGAATGAATGACCTTGACAAAAGACTAGCTGATGAAGCTGCTCGTAAGGCTGATTTTTGTCAGTGGTTAGCAGATTATCTTGTTGCAAGTAATAGAATTGGAGCTTTGGAAGAAAGCTTGAATGCCTATGCATATTCATCTTATTCTACAGATACCACCAACACCGATTATTTGAACAATCTGTCTAAGCTAGAAGAAATGGCCTTACAGTCAAATGCTCAGGGACTTGTTTTCCAAGGGATTTTAACTGAATATGCACAGGACTTATCCACGTTTTACACAAGTTTTCCACAATTTAGCCAGTATCAATATGTTCTTGAACAGGTGATTGAAGATGGAAAACATCGAATGAGTGGAGAAGAAGAAAAGCTTGCAGCTGATTTATGCCGAACTGGTGGGGCAGCCTGGAGCCGTCTCCATGAGCAGGTGATTTCTAATTTGACAGATGCAGCCACGGGAAAAACCTTTAACGAGATTCGTAACGAGGCTTATAGTCCTGACCCAGCAGTGCGGAAAAAGGCTTGGGAAACAGAGATTTCCTTGCTAAAGTCTGTGGAAATTCCTATCTCTGCCGCCTTGAATAACCTGAAGGGTGCCACCGTAACGCTGAATCGTCGCCGTGGTTGGAATGAGGCTATTGATAGAGCTCTGTCTTCTGCCAACATGGGATCAAAGACCTTGGCTGCCCTCATTGGTGCCATTGAAGATTCCTTGCCCTTCTGGCGGGAGTATTTGCAGCTGAAGGGGAGATTGCTCCAGGCGGCAGGTTCAACTGAAGCTGGAAAATCTGACTCTGGAGCACCATCTGGAGCTTCTCAGGGCTGTGCCTTTTATGATTTGTTTGCTCCATTGCCACAGCTTGCTGGTGCTTCCCCAGCTCAGTCTACAGAGGGTGAAAGTGGAGTGAAGATGGAGGGCTGGAGCTTTGATGAGGCTCGTTCCTATATTACAGAGAAATTTTATGGCTTTTCCAAGGATATGGGAGACTTTGCAGCCAATGCCTTTGCCAACAACTGGATTGACGCAGAGGTTCGCAAGGGAAAGGTTGGTGGAGCTTATTGCATCGATTTTCCTACAAAGGGTGTTTCTCGTGTGCTTTCTAACTTTACAGGAAGCTTTTCTGATGTAACAACCTTGGCTCACGAGCTAGGACACGCTTATCATCATCACTGTATTGCAGGCTTGGACTACCAGCTGACTCACTATCCCATGACTCTGGCAGAAACCGCCAGTATCTTTGCAGAAAACATCATCATGAAGGATGTGATTGCTCGGTGCCAGGGCTTTGATAAATTGCAGTTGCTAGAGCTGCATCTTCAGGATAGCTGCCAGGTGCTGGTGGATATTTTGAGCCGCTTTTATTTTGAACAGTCCGTTTTTGATGAGCGGAAGGAAGGGGAGCTTTCTGCAGCAGATTTTTGTCGACTGATGGCACAAGCCCAGGAAAAATCCTACGGTAATGGCCTTTCTCCAGAACGCCACGAATATATGTGGGCAGTAAAGACTCATTATTACAGCCCTGATTTGGACTTTTACAATTTCCCCTATGCCTTTGGCCTGCTCTTTGCCTTGGGCTTGCATGCTCAATACCAGCAGCAGGGTGCGGACTTTGCTCAGGTGTATCAAAAGCTCCTTCGTGATACAGGAAGTTATTCCTGTGAGGAAGTGTGCCGACGTGCGGGCTTTGATATTGAGTCTAAGGAATTCTGGGCCGCTGGAATTAAAAGCTTTTTGCCAGAGCTGGAAGAACTAAAGGCTTATGAAAAGGCGGTAGCTGGTGGAAGAAGCTAAGGCTACTGAGGAAAACTTTCTTGACGGCCGCCATTCCCGCACCATTCGGTTGGTGGGGGAAGAAGCTGTGGAAAGATTGTGGAAAAGTAAGGTTTTTGTAGCAGGCTTAGGTGGTGTGGGCTCCTACGTGGTGGAAGCCCTTGCTCGAGCTGGGGTAGGAAATTTTGTGCTGCTGGATAAAGACCGAGTGGTGGAAAGCAACATCAATCGGCAGCTGGTGGCAAGCTACCACACCTTAGGTCAGCTGAAAACAGATGTGGCTGCAGATCGGATTCTCTCCATCAATCCTCAGGCTCAAGTTACCTGTCTTCCATTGTTTTACGGCAAGGAAACGGCTAGTCAGGTGGATTTTTCTGGCTGTGACTTTATTGCCGACGCCATAGACAATGTGACAGGAAAGCTTTTGCTAGCAGAAGCAGCCTTTGAAAAGAAGATTCCCATCATCAGCTCCATGGGCACGGGGAACAAGCTGGATCCTACAGGCTTTAGGATTGCAGACATTTCTAAAACCTCCGTGTGTCCCTTGGCTCGTGTTATGCGGCGAGAATTGCGGCAGCGAGGCATTACCTCTGGCTACACCGTGGTGTATTCCACTGAGTTGTCCCACGCAGAAATCCCCAGTCAGACACCAGCTAGCATTTCATTTGTGCCTTCTGCTGCAGGCCTTTTGATTGCATCCTACATTGTAAAGCAGCTGGCTGGCTTGTAAAATTAAGGAGAAGTTATGGCAATACAGATATTTGGTAATTCAAAGAGCTTTGACACAAAGAAGGCTGAACGGTGGTTTGCCGAGCGGCGAATTCCTGTGCAAATGGTGAATCTGAAGGATAAGGGCATAAGCAATGGGGAGCTAGACAGTGTTATCAGCTGTCTTTCAAAAGCCTGTGGCTCACGAATGGATGCCATCGAGGAGCTGATAGACAAAAATGCCAAGGATTATGCTTCCATCGCCTATCTTGAAGATAGTGCCAAGGCTCAAAAGCTTTTAGACAATCCCATGCTTTTGAAGCAGCCCATTGTCCGCAACGGAAAAACAGCAGCCACTGTGGGCTATTGCCCTGAGGTGTGGGCGGGATGGCAAGTTAATTAAAATCCATAACGATTCTAAGAAATATTCAAGTAAAAAAGTCATTTTTTTCTCATACTATCATTAGTTGATACCACCTATAGTGTATAATGTCCTCAGAATTTAATTGCTAGGCTTGCCTTCTTCTAGGAAGGTACCGATGGTGTCTACCATTCGGGTAAAGTCTGACTTGAGTTGCTCCATCATTACTTGGGTACGGTGGCTATCGTAACTAATGCCACGGTTTTCTGGTAGGAGAAGTTCGTAAGGTTCTACCTCAAGGCAGTTGGCGATTGCTACCAGTGTGTCTAGGGAACAGAATTTGCGACCCGTTTCAATGTCACTGAGATATTTCTCTGTGATTCCCACTTTTTCTGCAACGTGGGCTTGGGTTACATGACGACTGGTGCGTAGTCTCTTTACATTTCTGGCACAGATTCTGATAGTTTCTTCTATAGATGTCATACCTTAATTTTAATAAATCTTGCAGGACATATAACCGTCTATTTTTTATCTTTTCCGATAAATAGTTATTGAACTATATCTTATATTTCTATAAAATCCTAGAAATGCATAGGAAAATCCGTTTTATAGCAGGGATTTTATCGTACAAAGCATCCCTTACTCAGCAAGAAGCAGCAAAAAAAATCAATTTATTTTCTTATCCTATCATTAGTTGATACCACTTGTAGTGTATAATGGGCAGTCATCTTTAGAGGTTTTGCCCAAGAGATAGATTTTAGGAGGAAAAGATGGGAAATTTCCAAAGCGAAGTGGATGCAATTCTTGCAAATCGTAAGAAGGTATTGGAGGGGAAAGAGTGTGAAACCATCATATATTCACCTTAGTAAAACAGGCCAGAAAAAAGATAGGCATATGTTGCTCCAAAGGGGTCTCAGCATATTGCTTGTTCTAGGGATTCTTATAATTTCTGCCTTGATATTCATCCATAGGGATTTTGTGGCTTCCCTAGGAAGCGTGGGCTATGTAGGTGTTGTCATTGTGTGTTTTATCTGCAATGCAACAGTCTTTGCACCTGCTCCTAGTTTGGTAGTGGTAGTTGCCGCAGCTATAGCTTTGAATCCTGTCTTAGTGGCACTTTGTGGAGCCTTGGGAACAAGTCTTGGCGAGTGTGTGGGATATGGAATGGGTATTCTTGGTAAGCGGGTTGTAGATTTTGATACCAATCGGATAGCCGCTTGGGTCAAAAAATATGGCATTGTACCTATCTTTGTGTTTGCATTTCTTCCACTGCCGTTGTTTGATGTGGTGGGAGTAGCTGCTGGATATCTAAAGATTCGTTTTGTGCCTTTTTTTGTATCTTGTTTTCTAGGAAAACTTGGAAAAATGCTTGTGTATGCACTGTTTGCGGATTATTTTATCCAGACTTTGCAGGTGTAAATGATTTAGGAGGAAAGATTTGATAAAAGGTTGTTTGGTTTTGATTGTGGTTTTGATTGTGGTAGGAGCTTTATTTCCAGATTTCATTCCGTGGCTTATAGGTGGTGGAGTTGCATTAGGTGCAGCTGGGATGTTCCTCGGCGGTTAATGATTTTTCGCGTCTAGCTAAATGGGGTAGGGCTGTTTAATAAGTTTAAAATATGGTGGTTGAGACGTTCAAAACTACCATATTTAGTGTATGTGGTCATTTGCGACAAGCGCAATGACCACATACACATTCTTTTTAGACAAGCCCGATATCAAGTTTATGTTTTTTTACAAGGAATTCAGCAGGAGCATTGTATGTTACAGAAAATATATCCCCTTGTTGCCTTAGTGCTATTAATGTGCCTCGGCATTTCATATTCTACAGAATATCGAACTACTGAGTACAAGACAACAAGTTATCGGACAACGGAGTACATCACGACAAAATACGTTGTAAGTATGACGGGGCAGGATTTTCGTGATTACTGTTTTTCTTTGTCGGATACTGATAAGGTAGATTTTTCTGATATTTTAGGAGATTTTGTTGTTGCCGAAGGGACGATGTTGGTGGCAGCTGCAGTGTTATCTGCCATTCCTGGTGCCCAGCCTTTTACAGTTTTTATTGTGGGATGGCATAAGGCTGCCTTGGCAGGAGCTGTTGCGGATGCAGCTTTTGCAGGATGTTATACTTATATAACATCAAATGGGAATGTGGAGGAAACTGCCGGTAGTATTTTGAGAGGCGGTGCAGAAGGGTACAAGTGGGGGGCTTTCTTCGCTGTTGGGGCTTCTGCAATAAATACGGTCCGTGTAGCTCGTGCCTCCAGCAGTACAAGAGGTGTTCAAGGTTCAAGGCTGACGAATTTTTCTGAGACACCTTCTCAGAAAGGGACCATTGCTAGGTTGGCTGGCTATGATGATGCGGGCCAGAAGTTCAAAGAGACAAGTGATAAATACATCAACAGATTGTCCAAGAAGCATACTGACGCAATTTATGCTTATAGTTCAGAAGGGGGAATGGGAACATATAAGGATATCAACGATTCTTTACGATTTGGAAGAGGACCTTTGAAATCGGTACAAGATAGAATAGACAGCTTGGATGAGATTTTGAAAGGGGCACCTCGTGTGAGAGAAGGTTTTACTGTGTATAGAGGGTCAAATGTATTTTCTGTAAGAACAGGAAAAGGAGTACAAAATATCGAAATGAGCCACTTTCATAAGTATTGGACTAATCCCAAAGAACTTGTAGGTAGTTACATCGAAGATAAAGGCTTTACAAGCACCTCCATAAAAGAGGACGTGGCAAAAGCATTTGCCAACAGACAGAATGGCAGTAAGGTTGTTGAAGTCTGTGATATTCCTAGTGGAACAAAAAACGTATTGAATATAGAGTCTAAGTCTATGTATGGAAATGAATTCGAGGTGTTGATAGGTCGGAATAACAGGCGTCTGATTAAAGGTGCAGAGCGAAAAGACGATTGCTTGTATCTTTATACAGAGATTGTTCAGTAGTTGTAAGGTGACACTTTTATGGAGAAATTTTTAAGCCTACATGACAAATGGAGCATAGATGATGAGTGTGCCGCTAGACATGGATATGATAATCGTGTATTTGCTGCTTTGACAGGAGTGATCTACGGTATGACTGGAGGGCATAATATTTTGTCCAACGAAAGCAGGAAAAGAAGATTGTCCATCTTGCAGAAGAATGCGCCGTGCCCGCAGCCTGCATTTTCGTTTCTGTTAGATTTTTTGACGGCTCTCATTTCTGGCAAAAAAATAAGGCTAGACCAGCCCTGCTATCTGTTGATTGGCGTTGTTCCTTTGTTGTTTTTTTTGACGGAAGCCCCTGGTTTTGAGGGGTTCAATAATAAAGTGAGAGAAAGTGTGGATGGGAATTTCTGTGATGCTGATGTTGTTGTCGCCTACCATTATTTCTTGGTTTTATTTTACTTGTTTCATTATTACGATGTAGATGAGGCCATATCTATGGCAACAATGAAGTATAGTGAGCATTTCCCGCAGCAGCAAATGAGCAGGTGGGAGGCAAGGAGTGGTGGGGCAACACCTTTTGTTCAGGGAGATGATATACGTGATATAACAAATGTATTGGAGAGAGCGCTGCACGTGTGCATTGCACATCCGTCAGAAAAAGAGTGCGTGAAAGTGCTGAAAAGACTTTCTGGTGAGGATGCCGTGATAGGAGGTGTTGCTGGTGGTGTGATGGGAATGTATTTTAGCGTCAGATTTTATGGGCTGGAACTGCTTTCTCATGATGTGGTTCTGAGAATTAGGCAATTTTGTGATTTTTCTTATGAAAGGAGATAAGACATGTTAAAGGGAAAAAAAATCTGTTGTTTAGTTGTTTTGATGTGTGCAATGAGTGTCGTTCAGTTGCATGCGTATACTCCAATTGTGCATCTTTTTTATTCGGAAAATGGGATTGGCTTTGCTGATGACATTTCCAAGCATTTGTATCAAGACACGCCATTTTACTTGAGATTGAAATGTGCTTGTGTTTATAAAACTAATCCTGTAAATAATTTGTTTTCGAAGGACTTTATTCGGGCTGGTATAGCATTTCGTGCTCCAATTCTCCTGGATGTGAAGGTTACTGACTCAAGGGTACGGGTTGAAGAAGAAGTTTTGGGGAAAAATCAAATTTTTTGGTTTGATATTCCAGTGTCCTCTGATGGAGGAAAGGATGTAGAAATCACATTTTATTGTGAGCCTAAAAGAAGAGGTGAGCAAGAGGTAAGAATCGCTTACGAGGATGTTGTTTCGGACACGTATCAAAGTAAATATACTCTTATTATAAAATAGAGTTAGCTTTTGGAGCCTATACCCAAACGATAGTTTTTTTAGGAGGAAAAGATGTTTTGTAGTTCATGTGGAAATGAACTGATTGCAGGATCTAAGTTTTGCAATAAGTGTGGAAATGCAGTGGTATCAGCTGCATCTTTGTGTCCTGGTTGTGGAACTACGCTTTCAAGTAGTTCTTATTTTTGTCATGTCTGTGGATTAGAGTTACAAAGACAGTCTTCTGGTCAGTCACAGGTTCAGACAGCAACAACTACGTATGTATATGAGAACCGGGAGGATAATATTCGGTTTACATCTGAGATTCCACCAGAGGAAATTAATCTTGTGGCGAATACGGTAAAGCCTGGCTTTGACTTGGAGGAATGGCTTCAAGAGAATGTCGTGGATCCCAAGACAAGGAAATTCTTGGAAAAAGCCTATAAGAAGGTGGTGTGGGTTGGAGAGAAGGCCGTGCAGATAGGTAAGTTTATCATGGGAATCATCCTTAAATTTAAGGAAAAATTCCCGGAGACTTTTACTGCCATTATTTTAACTGCAATTATCACCTTCATCGTGTCTATGATTCCTCTCGTGGGGACGTTGTTGGCTCCGCTGGTCTTTTTGCTCTTGGGGGTTACTACAATAGTTCCTGCCGTGTTCCGCGATACAATGAATCAGAACTTTAAAAAAGAAGTACGGGATGAAATTCAGTCTGCAATTTCTGCTGCCATGAACAACTTTGCTATGGGTGGGGCAAAACGCATTGCCGCTGCTTCTGCAGCATTCCTGTAATATTTTTTTTTGACTGCCTAGAAGTGAATTATATGGGGTATATCGAACTTGTTTTGGAAGCTCCGCATTACATCTTTAGGCAGTCTCTACTGAGTTTAAGTTTATAGGAGGAAACATGTCTGATCGATATAGATTCAAGGAGCGTCTCAAACAACACCGTGACGAAAAAAGAAGCAAGATAACATCAGGAATTATTGGTGGAGTGATGCTGGTTGGAGGTGGTGCACTTGCAAGGCTTTGCTCGAAGAGTGTTATAATCGTACCAAGTGCTCTGGATTGGTTGCCAGGTGTTGGTTTGGGAATTACAAATCCTCTGTTTGCAGTTGCCGCTGCAGCTGTTGTGGGGGGTGCCGTAATCATTAAAATAGTGAATGATAAAAAAAATAACAAATTAGTTTCAGAGTTTGGCTCTTACACTGGTTCTTTATCTGCAAATGCTGAAGTTGCTTCTCGAATAGTTTATATTCCTGTTATTTTCTTTCTGAAGCGGATGGGGCAGTTGGAGTATCAAACGCCTGAAATTGTTCTAGGATTAAAAAAAACGTACGGTTTTGAGGAAGCAGATGCAAATGACTTTGTGACAGAATATGGTAGTAAGTCTGAGGATGAACTGAAAGACATAATGGGCCGATTGGATTCCCAAGAAGAGGGGCTGGAGGACTTGTCGTTTCTTGTGGCGGCAGCAATAAAGGAATGTAAGAAGTTCCGAAATAGCATTGGTCAGGAAAAAAGTAAGGCTGATGCCTGTATACAGGAAATTGAGGCTTGTCTGTGTAAGGGAATTGACTGGAGCAGATTAGAAAGTGCGTTCATAATCATGCTGGTTTCCACAGTGATACCTGTCATTATTTTTTTACGGGATAATAATGATAAGAAAAAACTTTCTGAGACTGATTTGAGAGATGAACTGCGTAATTTGGGATTACAGGATGAGGATCTAGAAAAAAAACTTATTTCAAAATATTCAGTAGAAGAGATACGGGAGGAACAGAAAACACTTATAAAAATTCTTGCAAACAATCTTGTTCATGATCCTGGAACTATTGCCAGTAAGCAGGAGCTATATTCATTGCCAAAAACAATCGTTAACTCTGCCAAAAAAGTTTGCCTTGAACTCAACAAGAAATACTTTGAAGAACAGTTACATCCTCGAAATGAAAAATATATTGAAAAAGAAGGCTCTCGGCTGGAAAAATTAATATGTAAAGAATTGAGAGAAAATTCAGCTGAGGTGGTGCAAGTAGTACACCAGTCTGCTGAGATAAATGTTCAACAGATAAATGACTTAAATGCATTTGTGGATGGGCTGGAAAAATTTACTATGGAGCAGGAGCAGGAGCTGGAGCAAATGCTGTGTAAGGTAGAAAGAGAATTACAAGCTATGACGGATTCTACTGGAATAAAGACGGCCGAAAATACTCGTATTATACAGGGTATAATAGGCAAATCAAGGAGAAGCAAGGTATGAATAATACAACAGAGATTGCAAAGATTGAAAAAGAGACAAAGGACATGATGACTCAGATTATGAGTATCAATAAGTCTATTGACCATTCAAAGTATGTGGTTGGAGGGCTTAAGGATAAGGAGCATTCATGGTTAGCAAAATTAACAGGAAAAGCTAAAGATGAAAAAATTGCAGATTTAGCTGTTGCCCTCGGTTCTACAAATGTTGCTGTAGCAGATTTATCTAAGATTGTTCAGAAAGCCATGATACTGTCCCAGCATTCTATGATTCATAGTCAAACCATGACACAAACCATTGCAGAAATGCTTAAAGTAGGCTTGCGGGATGTAAATGGACGGATAGTTCAGCTTTCAGATCAGGATAGAGAAATTGCAGAGTATATACTCGAGAGTGCAGAGAACTTTACTAAAAATCAAGAAGATATTGCTACTGAATTTGGTAAGACTTCTGACCGGGTTGATGAATTGAAATATCAGATTGAGTTAATCTCTAAGGAACAGAATGCATTCATTTCAGACCAGCAGATTAAAACAAAGAATTTACAAGAGGCCTTAGACGGGAAGGTTGCTCGTCTTGATGAGAGAGTGGAGAAATCTATTCATGAGCTTGAAAATAAAATCGGCAATGAAGTAAAGCAGTGTGAAAATTTGATAAAGACTCACAAGGATGAACTTGAAAATCAGGGTGTTGAAAGTAAGCAACAGTTAGATAATTTCACACAGCAATTAGATAACAAAGTGGCTGCCTCCATTAAAGACCTAGAAAGTAAAGTTGCTGGTGGAGTAAATCAGTGTGAAAATTTGATAAACAATTACAAGGATGAGTTTAAGAGTCAGCGTGATAATCTGGAGTCTATAGTTACCGATGCAGGAAAGAACCTTCGTCAGGAAACAGAAAAACTGCTCCAGCAACAGCAGGAGCAGTTGGAAGAACTTAAATCCCAACTGCAAGCAAAGAGAAAGATTCAGCCTCTTTCCATTGTTACTCTGATTGTAAGTATCGCAGCATTGTTGGTAGCTATTATCACCTTCTGCACTGGGAATTCCGCTACAGATATAGAAGCCCCCACGTCTACCACGATGGAAATAGAAACAACTACGGAAGTACCAGCAGCTCAACAATAACTGGTCACCACAGGAGGAACACATGACAACAGGAAAATTCGACATTGACAGCAAGGACTTTGACCTTGAGGAGTGCATGGCCCAAGCACAGCAGGGCAACCCCGACGCACAGGCAAGCATTGCCTACTGCTATATTCGAGGCAAACATGGTCTAAAAAAAGATACGCCCAAGGGCTTTGAGTATCTTCAGAAATGCTTTACGTACCTTTGTAAGTCTGCAGAGTCTGGAGAGGGAAGAATCATGGCACTTCTTGGATCGTGCTATGGGGATGGTGCTGGAGTAGAAAAGGACGATGCTCAAGCTTATGAGTGGTACCGCAAATCCGCCGAAGCCGGGGATGCTTATGGCATGGCACTTCTTGGATGGTGCTATAAGAAAGGTACTGGAGTAGAAAAGGACGATGCTCAAGCTTATGAGTGGTTCCGCAAGTCTGCCGAAGCCGGGGATGCTGAAGGTATGGCACTTCTTGGAGTGTGCTATCAGGAAGGTACTGGAGTAGAAAAGGACGATGCTCAAGCTCATGAGTGGTACCGCAAGTCTGCCGAAGCCGGGGATGCGATGCTTATGGCATGGCAGATGCTTATGGCATGAGACTTCTTGGAGAGTGCTATGAGAATGGCAAGGGGGTTGAGAAGGACGAGGCCCAAGCTCAGTATTGGAAGCAGTGGGCAATCGAAGCTGGATGGGAAGAGTAGTCTGATTAATTCTTACTATCCCATCCCAAAATAAAAATTTTCCACTGGATTTTCCCCCAATTTCCAGTGGAAATTCCTTCAAAAACCAGTGAATTCTCACGGAATTTCCTGTGGGAATTCACTGCATTTCCACAGGAAAATTTATTCATGGAGGCATCATGAAGTTCTATTATTGTGAATATTGCGGCATCAAACAGCCTAACTTGAATCTGCTAGTAACAGGCTATTGTCTGTACAATCCAGACAGGGCTCACGGTCGCCACAAGTTGTATGAGGGGAGTGAAAAATCCATGTATCACTGTAAGTTTTGCGGGGCACGGTATCCCAACCTAAAACAGCTCGTAATGGGGGAATGTCTTTACAGTCCCCATCGCAAGCATTCCCCATCATTGTAGAGGTAGCCTATGAACAAGCTTTTGTATCCCTCTGGAGAGCAGCATCTCATAGACCAGTTGGAACGGCTCTTTTCCCAATGGAAGCAGACAGTGGATGCAGCCTCTGTGCCGGGACTTTCTGGCAATATGCTGGTAACAGATGGATTTTATCCACACTACACCAAGCAGAAAATCCGTCTGCTATTCATTGGCAGGGAGACGTTGGAAATGGAAGGTGAGGATTATATTGATGTGCTTTTTTCTGCCTATAAGGAGAATTGGGTGGCGGGCACCAGCTTGAACAGTCATCAATTCCACTCGCTTATGCTACGGCTCGCTTGGGCAGTGCAAAATCAGCTACCACCCTGGGAGCAGGTTCCTTCTGCAAGTAGCCTTGTTCACCAGCTGGGAGTGGAGGGGGGATTTAGCTTTGCCTTTATGAACCTGTCCAAGTTCAGCAACGAGAGTGGCAACTGGCAGGTAGATCGCAATCTCATCAACAGCTTCATTTCTCTTTCTTGTCCCCAGGTTAGCAGTCAGGCCTCCACCACCAATCTCATTCTGAAAGAAATTGGTCTTCTTGCACCAGACCTCATCATCACCATGAATATCGGGGAGTATTTCCAAAGAATCGGTAGATTTAACCCAGTGGAATACGGCGGTGACGTGAGCCTGTATCATCTGGAGCTACAAGACGGCAAAAAAGTTCCCGTGGTAGATACCCATCATTTTTCTGCTCCCGGAAAATCACCTCAGCGGGATTACTATCAGCCCCTCCTACAGCTGTGGTCTAAGCTTTATATCAACTAAGCTGGTTAGAAAAAATCATTGATTTTCTCAATTTTTTAGTAGAAGTTGCATCTATTTTTTATTACTTTTAATCAATACTTTTGATAGTAAAAAATGTATGGGAAGCACATTTTATGTTTCTAAAAGCCAATCAATAATATTCTTGTGAATGATTCCGTCTTGGGAAAAATCAAACTTGTCTAAGGATAAAATATATTTTGGATAGTTGTCTTTTACTGAATTAAAAGCTCCAAATTCACGTTTTATCGTCTCTTCACTGGCAAGCAAATAACAAACTTGAAAATACTCCTTTAGGTTTCCTCGTTGGGCAATAAAATCAATTTCCGCATTTCGTAAAATACCAATATGTACCTCATAACCTCGGCTTATTAATTCATTGTAAACGATATTTTCTAAACTAGCCCCAAGATCAATTTTTGTAGAATGGATTCTCGCCAGTCCTACGTCTGTTAGATAAAATTTTTCAAGAGTGGATAAAATCCTTTTTCCTTGAATGTCATAACGAGAAATTTTGTTCACAATACATGAGTTTGTAATAAAAGTAAGGTAATTATAAAGTGATTCTTTGGAGCAATCTCTCTTTTCCGATTTTAGAAAATTCGCAATGGAGGTTCCTGAAAAAATCTGTGATGTATTGATTGAAAGATAATCAATGATTTTATTTCCCCAGGTACTGCAAAGATTAATGCTAATCTCTTCCCTAGGATGTTCCTTATCTGTTTCATATAATAACATCCAAATTACGCTATCATCTGTATAAAAATCGGAAGGTATTGCTTTGATTTCAAACACCAGCCGGTTATAATACCAATCATCTTCCTTCATAGATGTAATTTCGTATCCCGGAAAACTTCCACTGCTTGTAAAAGGCATCACCAGTAATCTCTTTTCATCAAAAAAGTTTTCATCATACTTGTCTTTTAAGCTATATCCTTCACAATACTGATTGAAAAATCGGTCCAATTCGTCTACAGAACGAATTTTCATTGCCTGTGGCTTAAATTCAGCTGAATGCTCTGTTACTGGTAAAAAAATAAGTTCGGCTCCCTTGAATCTTTTTTCCTGATCCGGTGCATCTGCAATCTTTTTCGAATTTACAACGATTTCTTTCGTTGGCATATCAAGATCAATTTCAATCACTAAAACCCACGGAATATTTACCGGTTCCGGTGGGGTATTCGGACTTACCACTTCGATTTCGATAGCGTTTTCTGTTACA
>JAZQSR010000271.1:0-1546 GCA_045630225.1 Treponema sp.
CTTTCCACAAGGTCATGGAATCCATCATCATGCACCAGCTGTACGATAACCTCCCGTAGTGCCTTAACCAAGGGCTTCTCTGCATAAGAAACTGGCCTTTCACAGACCACACTTGTCTCTGCAAAATGTGTTCTGCATACATAGCTGTAAGACTGGTCATAAAATGTTCCGTCTTTCTTTTTCTTTTGGCCGTTTCTTCTGCCATACATTCTCTGGCCACAGTTCGGGCATCTTACCAGACCAGACAGAACATAATAATGGTCTTTATCAATCTTTTCGGGCCTAAATGCACTCTCTTTCCGCTTATTGTGGGCCAGCTGCCATACTTCCTCCGTTACGATGGCTTCATGGCTCCCATCTGCAAAAATGATTTTGCTGTTATCCTTTTGCGTAATGCGGTGATACTCGTTTCTTTTGCCCTCAATCTTTTCGCTGACTGTACGGCCATACGCAATCTTGCCCATGTAAGTAGGATTATCCAAAATTCTTTTGACAAAATCATCGGTAAATCGGCTTACATCATTTGGCAGCTTGACCTTTTTGGTGTGCCGTCTGTTCAGCTCCTTGGCTACAGCGGTAGCACCCTTGTTGCTCTCAATGTAAAGCTGAAATGTGTCCCGAATGGCTCTTGCTTCATCCTCAACCACAACAAGCTGACCGTCCTTCAGTTCGTAGCCATAGGGAGCAACACCACCGTTCCAGCCACCGCTGGATGCTTTCTGTTTACGGCCAGCCATCGTCTGAACGAGAATATTTTCTCTTTCAATTTCAGCCATGGCAGACATAACAGAAATCATCAATTTGCCAGAATCAGCACTTGAATCAATGTTGTCCTCAACACAAATCAGATTTACACCATAGTCCTGCATGAACTGCAAGGAACTAAGTACATCAGCTGCGTTTCGTCCAAATCGTGACAGCTTGAACACCAGCACATATTTTACATCGTCTTTTTTAACTTCAATATCCTGGAGCATTTGCTGGAACTCAACACGGCCAGCAATGTTCTTGCCAGAGAAACCAGCATCCGAATACTCACCGCAGATATGGAAGCCCCTATATTTTGCATAGTCCAAAATCTTCTGTCTCTGGGCTTCCAAACTGTAACCTTCAGTCTGAATTGCTGTACTAACACGAGTATAAATATAAGCCCCCTGTTTCATTTTTCGCACCTCCTAAGTATTTACTCAATTGTATCTCAAGTGCGAAATGAAGTAAAGACCCAAAAGAAAAAGAGTCAGAACCATTGTTCTGACCCTTCTTCATTTCCTGTTCCACCACAGGATAATACTTCTTGTATAAGTACAGCAAATTCAATACTGCCTGTTCCCGATTCTTCTTCTGCTCAGCCGTCATTATCCAAATACCCTACCTTTCACCAAATTCCATGTCAGACGGTTTTTCTTACATAATTGTTATAGTCTTGCTTTGGTGAATCTGAGAGGGCGGCTGCCTCATATTTATTTCTGTTTATTTATATGTCCTTGACACGATGAATAGACATAGGAAGCAGAGATACAAAGAAATAGCTGCGGAGGCCGATTTT
>JAZQSR010000272.1:0-26467 GCA_045630225.1 Treponema sp.
TGATTTCTTTTTGGTCAAGAACAGCCAGTCTGAAGATGGCCGCTTCGGATAATTCTGCGGCATCCCCTCAACACACTCCTTGTAATTGAAAGAAAAATTGGGAAAAAATCTATAATCAGGTATTTTTTTATATAGTTATCCTGAGCTAACTATTGACTTTTTTATCGAGTTAGCTTAGAGTAACCAAAAGCATTTTAATGACTTGGTTTTGTTTTACAGGGCAAACTTTGATAAATTGAGGAGGTATTCTGGATATGTTGGATTATTCCAATGTACAAGGCTGCTACAACTATTTGAAATCTGTAGGGGGTATCGCCTATATCGATACACGAGGCGGGATTTCCATGGAGGGTTCTACCATGGACACCTTTTATGGTGGAGTTTTTAAAAAAATAGATGGTTATAGATTGTTTCAGGAGACTGGGAATGGATTACTCAAGTATAAGGTAGTGGAGATTCCTACAAATGCAGATGAAATCCTACTTCTGGAAAATAAGGAAAAAATTCGAGAGTTTCTAGATGCAGGGGGAATTCTGCTGAGTTTTACCCAAAATTACTTGGAATGGTTGCCTGGGAATTCTTTATATCAAGCGAGCGCTACTCCTATTAAGGATAGAATGGTCGTGGCCTGTGGTCATGAGATTACCGATGGTGTGCGGGAATATGATATGAACTATCGTTGTGGTGTAAAGGGTTTTTTCAATCGCGGTTTTTTTAAGGCCCCCAAGGACGCTTCTGTCATATTGCAGGATTCTGATGGTGAATGTGTGGCCTATATTGATGATATTACTACTAAAGGTTTGATTCTCAGTACTGCTGGTGCAGACTTGATAGGATTTGGACTGGGTGAAAGTAGCACTGCCAAGCGATTAGGGGTGAACCTGTTGTTGTGGCTGGAAAAAACAATGAAAGAACGGGAGATAGCATGAAAACAGCATTGATTACTGGGGGATCTAGCTTTCAGCAAGGATTTTTGAGAGTGCATAATGGAAAATTCAGTGCATTGTTTGATAAAGTATTTTATTTACCCCGACTTGAGGAGGCGAATTTAGATGGATTTGATTGTGTGGTAATTGCCACAGGTCTAAATCCAGACTTTTTGATGCGAAATTCTGAAAAAATTGTATCATATCTCGAGAAGGGTGGAAATGTGGTGACCTTTGGCAGTGTGAGACCACCTTACATTCCGCATATTTCATTCCAAGAATGTGAGACAAATTTTTGGTGGTGGATTCATCCTGGAGCAGACTTGCCTCTCTACGCTTATGATCAAAATCATCCTTTGTGGCAGTTTTTAGAAGTGAAGGAATGTAAGTGGCACTACCATGGTACTTTTACTGTGGCAGATGAGTGTGAAAAGATTTTAGTGGATGAAGTAGGTCGTCCTATTTTGTACAAAGATGATTATCATTTTGCTGGAACTTTGTATGTGACTTCTTTAGATCCTGATTATCACATTGGCCAGGGATTTATGCCTACTACGGTTCCTTTTATGGAAAAATTTATGAAGTGGGTTACCAATGACATTGAAACAAAATTGGTGACAAAAAAGGAGAGTGTTTAATGCGTGGCGTTTTTTTTAAATCAATAAGTTGTCTATTGCTAACTTTATTTGTGATGGGATTGTGTGGTTGTGCTAAAAAGAATGAGCAGGTAGGACATCGAGGAAGCTCTGAAGTGAAATCTACTGCAACTCGCACTATTGTTGATCAGGTGGGGAATACCGTGTATCTTCCCGAAAAAATTGAACGAGTAGTTATTGCTTCTGTGTGGCCCTTGGCTTCAGTGTACTGTCAGATGTTCGGTACGGATAAACTGGTAGGCCTTGATCCTGCCATTGTTAGTGCAGCTGAAAATTCTATGCTGATAAAAATTGCACCAGATATTGGTACCATCGAGACGGGATTTAGTAAGAACGGTAATTTGAATGCAGAAGAATTGTTAGCTCTTGACCCAGATGTGGTCTTTTATGCGTCAGGTGTTATGGCAGACTATGATATTGCTACCCAAGCTGGGATTCCTGCGGTGGGCTTTAGTCTGAGTATCAAAGATTACAATGCAGTGGAGACGATCCACACTTGGATTGAACAGTTGGCCGCTGTAATGGGAGTAGAACCAAGTGACAATAGTGCATATGTGGAGTATGGTCGTAAGATTCAACAGTTGGTAGCAGAGCGTATTGCCACAGTTCCTGAGGAGCAGAGACCTCGTGCTATGTTTATTCATCGGTATGATAATGCTACCTTGGCAGTTCCTGGGACTGGTACATGGGCTGATTATTGGATTACTGCGAGTGGAGCCCGAAATGTGGGATCAGACAATGCTGGCACTCCCTCTGTTTCCATTGAGCAGATTTACAGCTGGAATCCTGATAGAATCTATATTACAAACTTTAATGATGCTCTACCTCAGGACTTGTATAATAATAGTCTTGGAGGGCATGACTGGAGTTCTGTAGAAGCTGTAAAAAATCAGCAGGTAAAGAAGGTGCCTTTAGGAATCTATCGTTGGTATGTTACAAACACCGATTCTCCTCTCATGCTTTTATGGATGGCAAAACAGCATCATCCTGATCTTTTTTCTGACATCGATATGAATCAGGTGACGGCAGATTTTTACAAGGAATTTTACAATCTAGAACTGACAGCAGAGGATATCCAGTCCATCTGGAATCCTGTCCGTGAGGCTGCTGGGGGAGCATGATAGTGTATAAAAAGTTGCAGTTTTTTTTAAAATCAATAAGTTGCCTAATGCTAACTTTACTTGTGATGGGATTGTGGAGTTGTGATAAAAAGAATGAGTTGGCAAAAAGTTTAAGAAGTAGCGAAGTTCAATCTGCTGGCCCTCGTACCATCGTTGATCACACAGGAGTAGAGGTGGTACTACCTGCGGAGATTAAACGCATTGTGATTGCAGGACTCATGCCCATGCCATCTGTGTACTGCCTGTATACTGGCTCTAGCCAGGGCTTGGTGGGAATTCCTTCTAGTTCCAAAGCAGCTGCGGAGAACTCTCTGTTGATTGAGGCTTATCCCGCTTTGGCTGACCTGCCTACGGATTTTGAGTCCAACGGTGTGGTAAATGTGGAGCGGCTACTAGAACTGGAACCTGATGTGGTGTTTTATGGTTCTAGCAATGTCCAAACCCGTCAAGCATTGGATAATGCAGGCATTCCTGCGGTGGGATTTTCCACCACCCAGGCTGGCTATAACACGGTGGAAACCTATGCTGGCTGGATTGAACTTTTAGGGCAGGTTTTTGCCGGTGACCGCAGGATTGACACTAGCCGTGCGGCAGAAATCGTGCAGTATGGACGAGATGTAGAGTCCTTGGTGAAGGATCGGCTAGCAGATGTGGCCCAAGAGGATAAACCTCGGGTGATGATTGCCTATTATTACGATGATGCCGGAGGATTGCGTACCAGCGGTTCAAATTTCTTTGGTCAGTACTGGATTGAAGTGGCAGGGGGTGTGAATGTGGCGGAGGCTCTGTCTGGTTCTCCCAATGTGAACATGGAGCAGGTGTACCAGTGGAATCCTGATGTAATTTTTATTACTAATTTTAGCCCTCGGTTGCCAGAAGATTTTTACAATAACAACATTACAGCTGATGACTGGAGTTCTGTACAGGCGGTAAAGAGTGGTCAAGTGTATAAATTCCCCTTGGGAATGTACCGTTGGTTTCCACCTTCATCAGATACACCTCTAGCAGTATTGTGGATGGCAAAGACCCTCCATCCACAGTTGTTTGCAGACATAGATCTAGACCATGTGGTGCGGGACTATTTTCAGAGGTTCTACGGTGTATCATTAACAGAGGAGGAGATGTACAAGATTTATCATCCAGCTCGGGAGGCTTCGGGAAAATAAGATGTTGATTGCTAATAAAAAGAAACAAGGATTAGTGATTATTCTGTCCTTTGGCCTAGTAATTTTAACAGCTATGATTTGTCTTGGTATTGGCCGTTATTCGATTCCTCTTTCCGAAGTGGTGGAGGTAATTTTTTCTTGGCTCTTTGGTAGTGGAGAGACTGGAACTTCAGGAACTGTTATCTTCAAGGTACGGCTCCCTCGAGTACTATTGGCCATTGCAGCTGGTGCGGGACTTGCTTGTTCTGGTGCTGCATTTCAGGGCCTGTTCTCCAATCCCTTGGCAACGCCAGATACCCTCGGGGTAGCAAGTGGAGCTTCTTTCGGTGCTGTACTTGCTATGATGTTAGGTGGAAACCTGATTGTCATTCAGCTGTTTGCTCTGGCCAGTGGTTTGGTGGCATGCGGTATTACCTATTGGATTAGTCGTGTTAAATCTCAACGGTCAGTTATAATGATTGTGCTTTCTGGCATGGTGGTATCTGCTTTGTTTCAGGCCTTTGTTTCCTTGTTGAAGTATTTGGCAGATCCAGAGGATCAACTGCCTTCTATTACCTACTGGCTTTTAGGGAGTATGTCAAGTGTTACTTACACTAACCTTATGTTTGGCTTACCCTGTATTGTATTGGGAGCAACCATTATCTTTGTACTGAGGTGGCGGCTGAATATTCTTTCCTTGACAGAGGATGAAGCTCGTTCCATGGGAGTGAACATTAGGGTATTACGTCTCTTGGTGATTGTAGCCTCATCTCTCATTACTGCTTCGGTGGTGTCCATGTGCGGTTTAGTGGGCTGGGTTGGTCTTTTGGTTCCCCACATTGCCCGTATGCTGATGGGTAGCAATAACAATAGTGTAATTCCTTTGTCCTTATCCTTAGGAGCAATTTTTATGTTGATAATTGATACGGCAGCTCGTAGTGCCACAGCGGCGGAAATTCCTATTTCTATTTTAACTGCAATTATCGGAGCTCCTTTCTTTATCGGGTTACTGCGAAAAACTGGAGGTGTTTGGTCATGACCTTTGAAGTAAAAAATGGTTCTTTTGGCTATGGTAAAAGAACTGTTCTCAATGATATTTCATTTTCTATTTCCAGCGGCGAGGTGTTGGCTGTATTGGGTTCTAATGGTGTGGGAAAGACCACCTTATTGAAATGCATGATGGGGCTCCAAAAATGGCAGAAGGGGGAGAGTCTGCTGAACGGAAAGAATATTTCAAATCTTTCCCACAAGGAGTTATGGCAGACTATTGCCTATGTACCTCAATCCAAGGCTTCTGCATTTTCATTTTCCGCTTTGGATATGGTGGTAATGGGGAGAAGCTCCCGTCTTGGGATGTTGTCCCGTCCTACAGAAGAAGATGAGGCTGCTGCCCGATCTGCCATGGAGGATATTGGTATTCTTCATTTGCAAGACAAAATGTGCAATAATATGAGTGGTGGCGAACTACAGATGGTGCTTATTGCCAGAGCCCTTACGGCAAATCCTCAGATGCTGATTTTGGATGAACCTGAGTCAAATTTGGATTTTAAGAATCAGTTAGTGATTCTTGAGGTGTTAGAACATTTAGCACGGGATCGAAACATTGCTTCTATTATAAACACCCACTATCCAGCCCATGCTCTGAAGGTGGCTAACAAGGCACTACTGCTGAACAAAGATGGTACCAATTGCTACGGTCCAGTTGATGCTGTAGTGAATGAAAAAAATATGTGTGCTTCTTTTGGAGTGAATGTGTTTATCCATACCTTTGAGGTACAAGGAAAGAGTTTCAATGCCGTAGTTCCTCTTTCCATCGCCATGTAAGAAAAGAACTGAAGTGGACTGGTTAGAAGTATTTTATTAGTAACAAGGCATTGCAATATATATTTGTCCTGTTCCTCAGTGAAATAGATCACCCTTAATTATTTGCCAAAAGCCCTTCTACTACAAAGTAGAAGGGACGGCGAAGCTCATTGATTTCTTTTTGGTCAAGAACAGCCAGTCTGAAGATGGCTGCCTCAATGACGCTGTATAATAATTCGTTGGTATCATGAACATTTACTTTTTTGAACTCACCACGATTGATTCCTTCAATAACAATTAAGGACAAAAGGTGGCGTAGTCGGATGATTCTTCGGCGTACCCGAACGGCAGGATCCTTCCCCGATTTTTTCAGTTGTAAAAGATAGGTGAGGGTAACGGTAAAAAGCAGGTGATTTTCTGTACATTTTTCCAAAATTCTATCTAAAACGTTTAAAAGTCGCTCTTTCACTGTCTTGGACTCATCATTGATAATTTCCATCAATGATGCTTCTATCTCCATGGTCAGCTGTTTGATGCTCCACACAAAAATTTCTTTTTTGTTCTTGAAGTAGATGTACAAGGTTGTTCGAGTAATACCGCAGCGATCTGCAATTTTCTGAAAGGTCACATCTTCGTAGCCCTTTTCCATAAACAAATCTAAGGCTGTTTCAAGAATCTCCTTTTTTCGCTTGTCGTGTTCAACTACAATTGCCATTAACTTTTATCCTTTTGTGAGCCCTGAACTCCTTGGAGGAATTGATAGAAATAAGTGTCCAGGTTTCCGCCCTTCAGTTTTTTTGTGGAATTTGCCTTGCGTCCCAAGTGTGTTTCAAAGTCATCACGGGAGGTGATAAAGCCCATGTCCCAGCCAGGGAAGGAGTCAAAGAGCTCTGCCATGTCCTTGTACAAAAGCTGGGCAGATTCTGCATCCTCCAGTCGCTCGCCGTAGGGAGGATTTCCCAACAAAAGACCTGTGTCGTAGGGGGCTCCAAGGTCACGGAAATCTGCTTGGTCAAAGTCGGGGCGCAGAATTCGCTGGTCACTTCCAATGAGCTGCAATGCACGGCCAGCAGTAACTCCTGCTCGTTCCGCATTGGCTCTGGCTCGCTCCACAGCTTCGGGATCAATGTCGGTACCGGTGATACGAGTCTGACATTCTGGCTGAATTTTTTCTGCTTCCTGACATTTGATTTCGTAGGCTCGTGCTTCGTCGTAGACCTTCAGATTTTCTAGGGCAAAGCGGCGACCAAATCCAGGAGCTACGTTGTAGGCATAGAGCATGGCTTCGCTGGCAATGGTTCCTGAGCCACAGAATGGGTCGTGAAGGGGAGTTTTACGCCGCCAGTTCATGAGCTGGAGCAAAACTGCTGCCATGGTTTCTCGGATTGGGGCAATGCCGCCGTCCTTGCGGTAGCCACGTCGGTGGAGGGGCACTCCAGACAAGTCTAGTAGCACAGTGACAATGTTATTTTCGATATAAATGCGAACGTCGTTGCGGTCTCCACTTTCGGGCATGGTGTGAATGTGCCACACATCTCCCAGCTTGGTGTAAATGGCCTTGTGAACAATTCCTTGAATGCTGTGCTCAGAGGAAAGGCGACTTTTGTGGCTGCGAACCTTGTCTACCACCACTCGCACATCCTTGTAAAAGAAATCCTGCCAGGGAATGGAATATACGCTGTCAAAAAGAGCGTCAAAATCCTCGGCCTTGTAGGAAGCCAGCTGAAGATACACTCGATCCGCAGTCCGCAAGCAAAGATTGCTTCTAAAAAGAGCGTCATCGTCACCTACAAAGGTAACACGTCCCAAGGGGCGGGGACTTCCCATGTCCTTGAGGGAATAACCAAGCTTCTTAATTTCATTACCGAGAATCTTTTCTGCACCAATTGGGCACAATGCTACCAGCGTATTCATGGAACTGAGAATAACACTTTTTCATAAAATGTTCAATTGTCAAAATAAAATGGGGGAACTTGTGATGAGGGGGAGTAGGTACCAAGCTACCATCTATTCCAATCTTAATCAACTTTTAGTGCGTAGATATTCCAGTCAAAGTAGAGGTTGCCAAAGATGTATTTTTTGCAGGCGGATTCAGTCATGTAGACTAGGGTGCCATTGCGTACGTCTAGGTCTTCGCTCATGGGGGGAGCTTGGATGACGCGGGTGGGTTCTCCCAAGAAGCAGACTTCCACACCGTGCATGATTCGGCCAGTCATGATTTGTTGGGCTGGTTCGTAAATCAAAAAGCGGGAAGGGGCCAGGCCGTAACTTTGGGACAGGACGATGGTGCCGTCGGTAAGGATGGCAAAACCTTGTATTTCGTTACCGATAGAATAAACCAACTCCGGCATGGCTAGGTTGTTGCTACGATACTTGGTTACAATGGCCGAATGATAGGTGCCGTTGTAAGAAAAGTCGTTGTGACACTGATATTCCTTGTCGTTGTTGAATTCCCCAGTATAAATAAATCCACCAGCTGCAAAGGCAAAGGCGGTGTTATTGGGAACAGAAATGGGCTTGCCGATTTCGATTGACTCTCCGTTGGCTGGCAGTTTTCCAGAAAACTTGTAGAGGCCAGTTCCGTCGTCAGCAAGGTACAAGAAGCCTCCTGCATATTGCAAGCCTCCGGTGTGTCCGTAAAAGGGCTGGCCATTGCTAGTAAGCTGGTAGTAGCGAGTCGTTTCTGTTTCTGGGTCAATGGCGTAGATTCGGCTGGGGCTTCCGTCTGCCATATAACCTGCAGTGAGGAAGAGCTTTTCTTCCTGATGCCAGGTAAGGCCTTGGGGAACGAGGCCATCTTGTAAGCCTGGATTTTTGGTTAAAGTGGTACGACGGTCAAAGGTGTCGGTATAGGTTACCTTTCCATAGGTCAACAAGGCTATCCAACCGAGGAAGAGGGTCAGAATTAGAGCAAAAATAATAACAAAAAATATTTTCAAAAAGTTGAAGGATGTTTTCATGTCTCGATTGTATAAAGATGAATCAATTATGTCCAGAATAACTTGACAGTTATAATAAAATGTGTAAATTATATATATATTATTTTTTTTCAAGGAAGATTTTATGGCACAGTACGACACAATTTGTGATGAAGGCATTGACCTTTTGATGGATATTTTTTATGCAAAGATTCGCTCTGATACAAATGGAGTGGGAGATATTTTTAACAATGCGGTGGGAACAAGTGATGAGGTGTGGACCCATCACAAGAAAAAGATTGGTGAGTTTTGGCGGGGAATGTTGCTAGGAACAGGAAATTTCCGCGGCAATCCACCTCAGGCCCACATGAACTTACCTCCTTTTCCAAAGGAATATTTTGACATTTGGCTTAATCTTTTTGAAGAAAGCCTGAATGAAGTTTTTACAGAAATGCCTGCTACTCAGATTCTGCAACGAGCTCAGATGATTGCAATGGGCTTTAAGTCAATGTTGTATCAATAAGGGATTGATTTTGATAAAAAAATACCCCGCTTATGAAGGATAGATCCTTTGAGCGGGGTAAGAAGCCACCTGATGTGAGGTGGCTGGAGTGAAGTTATTTAGGGAGTGAAGAACTCTGTCTGAAAGGCAAAGTCAACGGGATTACCTGATTTGTCTTTAAGACCGTGAACCTGTATTTGATAGATTTCTCCGTCTTTATACTGGTGGTCAATTCTTTTGTTGTCTTGTCCAGGATAATCAGGATTTTCTTTTAAAATACGGAAGATGATGGTATCTCCTCCTGCACTAAAATGTCCTGTATTACATCCAGCAAAGAATTTCCAAGTGGCACCGTCACTGGTACGAATTAAGGACACTGCAACATCCTTAGCTGCCACTTCGTTTGCCTTGTCGCCAATTTTGGCATAATGATTTGTGTTCAGTTTGATGCTCCAAGAGGCTGGGTTACCAAAGAGACTACCCATCAAAGGGAAATATCCAGAAGAAGGATAACTAATAAATTTCCAGTCAAATGGCTTGGGCTTCTGTCCTTCGGGAGCTTGGGTATAGGTAACAACTTCAACATTTCCTCCATAGCCAATTTCTTTTCCACTGGCATCCTTCTTTTTAATGGCAGAACCAATACCTACTGCCTCTAATCCAGGACTCATCTGCCAGAGGCGGTGGCCTACACCAGGATTTCCTGGATCAAGGTTATATCCGTCTATACATGCAATGAGAGGATACTGTGGATAGACGTTTCCCCTGTTTGTGGCTTCTAATCCGTCTTTGTAGAAATCACTTTCTTTGTCCAATCCATCAGGCACTGGTTGAGAGCCATGACCAAAATTCTGGGTGATAACCATAAGTGCAGCTCCATGCTGGGCAAGGTTATTGTATTCGTCAGTCATTACAACTTTTGGTAAGCCAGAAAATCTTCTGAGGGCGTTGAGACGAGCCAAAGTCAATTCTAAGTACTCTTTTTTTATCTTTCCCGCTTTGTAGGGAGCTGTGTAATTTGGTAACTCCGTGTACAACTGGGTGGGGTCAGAGGGAAGATGCTTTGAATCTGTGGCATCCAGCATTTCACGAATTTCATTTTTGCTCAATTGTGGAAGGGAAAGATCTCCGCTGTGAAGGAGATTTGTAGAAAGTCCTCCTCCAGAGCTCCTTCTATAAACTCATTTCCACGAGTATCGCCTTCAGCAAGACTTCCTCCAATGGTTCTTCCGATTTTTGATGCTTCAAAATCACAAGCAAAAAATACAAAAAGAAGGGCAATTGCACTTCCTAGCAATGGGAAGAGTGTTCTTTTTGCCCGATGGTTTTTCTTCATTTCTCATACCTCCAAAATTGACGGATGCAATGCTAAACTGCATTCGTCAATTATAATTATTAATCAGTAAAATTAAAGGGCTATGGACATTTGTGCAGAAAGACCAAGTGATTTGTCTTCTGTGTTTACGTTAAATGTAACATCCAATCCGACATTCTTATGGAGTAGGATACTTGTACCGATTTTTCCAGTCCAGAACACATTTGTTGTTAAGGCACGGCTTTCACCCTTTGTGGTTATGGTATTATTGTTGTTTGTTTGCTCGTTGCCATAAGTTGTTGTGTAAAACTGGAGTCTTGGGGTAACGCCAAAGAACAGAGACATAGGAAGTACTCCCAGTGGTACATAGGCTCCCGCATTAGCTGCAATGGTAGTTCCAAAAGTAATAGATTTATGTTCTCCAGTCATAAGGTCAATGTATACCATAGGCTTGAATCTTACTTGTACTTCACCAAGGGAAAGATCTATTAAGTTAGATACACCCAATTGTGTAGAAAAATTCACCTTGTATCCGTAACTTCCTGCTGCATCAATAGCATAAGCAGGTTGCTCCAATTCTGTTATATCATGGAGATTTGCATTTCCAATTCCCAACCAGAAGGCTGTTTCTGAGCCAAAGGGGGCAGGGAGCAAATCTTGAATGGTGAGTTTGTCGTACAACATGAATGATGTTTTCTCATCCTTTGTTTCCTCATGGGAAGCATCGACATTTGCTGGACCACCCTTGACTCTAGTTGTTTCCTGGACAAGAATAATAGGTTCAAAGAAATTATAGATTGAAGAACTAAATTCAAGGCCAACAGGAAAACCAAGTAGCATGTTGAAGTTCTTAACCCATTTTTCGATAGTAACTGTTTCTGCATTATTTGCGTTATGGTCTATTGTGGTGGTTTCTAGAGGAGTAGAGCTATCTCCATTAAAATATGTTACCAACCCTGCAGAAAGATTCATGGTGTCGGGCAAACCGAAAGTGAGTCTAATTGCTCCTTTGTAGTTAGAAAATACTGGGTTCTTGTATGTGATGCTTTTTCCAGTTAAATTTCCATCTTTATTTATACTTTCTTCCTGTTCATTGTGAGCGGCACCTAAGTCCAGCATACTTGCAACACTCCAGCGAATTGCACTTGGGTGATAATAACCAAGGAGAGCACCTCCTGTTGCATTGGATTCAAAGCCCATGTTATCAACTCCACCACCAACAATAATCTGCTTTGATTCCACTGTGTTGAACATAACATTGGGTTTGATGACAAAGTCGTTCACATTCTGGAATAAGCCGTTAGTGGTTTGGTTCAAGAGGGATGACTGTCCTACAGCCACAGAATATGTCAGTATGAGCGTAAGCGCTCCTATAAAAAATTTCTTTTTCATGTAAAACTCCTTCGTATATACCTTTGAGTTATTAAAGTGATATTGACATCAGTGCAGAAAGACTCAATGTTTTTCCACTTGGATTAACATTCAAGGTGATGTCCAGTGCTGTATCTTTGGGCAGTGAGATACTTGTTCCTATTTTTCCACTCCAAAATAGGTTTGTTGCGAGAGCTCTCTGTGCTTTCTCTGTTGTTGTGACAGTGTCGGCTCCTTCCTGTACAAAGAATTTTGTGTTATAGAACTGAACTCCAGGGGTCATGCCAAAGAATAGAGCGATAGGTATGTTTTTTAATGGAGCATAAATTCCTGCAGTAGCTGCAATAGTTGCTCCAAAGGTAATTGATTTGTGGTCACCTAAAAGGAGGTCAAAATAAGTCATAGGTTTAAGTTTCAGTTTTACTTCTCCAAGAGCAAAATCCATCATGTGAGATAAACCAAATTGTGAGGAAAATCTTGCAACATACCCAAGAGTATCATTCTTTACGGTGTATGCTGGTTTTTCCAATTCATCTATAATTGCTAGATTTGCATTTCCAATTCCTACCCAAGCACTTGTTTCTGACTCGAAGGATGCGTTAAACATATTGTAGATTGTGAGCTTGTCATAGATGTGCCAACGCATTTCAGTTTCTTTTTTTTCTGCACCAGCATCTGGATTAACATTCTGGTTGTTGGGGGATTGATCGACTCCACCTACAATAGCTGTGTCCTGTGAAATGAAAAACATTGGTTCGACAAAATTGTAGATTGAAGAAGAGGGGGCGAGGCCAATTGGAATACCAATAATCATGTCTAAGGTTTTTGTTTGTTCTAAGATTTCAACAGTTTCTTGTCCTTGGGCATTAGTTGTGATTGTCTTAGCTTTATTGGCACTTGCACCTTCAAAATGAGCAACGAATCCTGCAGAAAGATCCATTATGCTTGGCAATCCAAGTGTGAATCTTATACCAGCTTTATAGCTATCAAAGGCAGGGTTTTTGTAAGTGGTCTCAGACAGTGTTGTCCCTTGGGCATTAACTGTTGTTGAACTAACATCATGATAGCCAGAACGCATATCTAAGCTAACTGCCACACTCCAAGGCATTTTTCCTGGATGATAGTAACCAATCAGTCCACCACCGTTGGTGTTACTCTTAAAGCTCAAATCGTTGAATCCACCACCGATAATAACCTGCTTTGATTCTACCGTATTAAACATAATGTTTGGTCTAACGACAAAATCATTCACATTCTTGAATAAGCCGTTGGTGGCTTCATTCAGAAGGGATACTTGGCTCACCGCTATGGTACATGCCAGCAGGAACATGGCTGTTCCCATCACAATACGTTTCATCCTACAACTCCTTTCCAGAAATGCTTTGTGTTGCATTTGGAATTAAAATAAAATAGTCCTTTCCCTCATGTTGATGAGAGAGGATACGAATGCACAACAAAATTTGATTTTTTGTCATGATGCAAGAATAGGGTAAGTTTTAACAAAATGATAAAAAAAAATCAATATCTTTAATTACTAGAATTGTAAAGATTATATAAAGTTAGATGATGGATGGTTATGAAGCAGCGAGACTTTCACAATGCGGCTAATCCTGCTATACTATTACTGTGAATATTGTTTTGTTTGAAGAGGGTGAACTTGCTTCCCCTTTACCGCTCTGTGATCATCGAGTAAAGCACATACAAAAGATTTTGCGAAAAGGTGTGGGAGATAGCTTTGATGCAGGAATTGTGAATGGAGCTGCTGGAACGGCAGAAATTCTTTCTGTTTCGCCCCAAGGTATGGAATTTCGCTTTGTAGCCACTGGTGAAGGAAAACCCTTGCATCCCGTTTCCATGATAATTGGTTTTCCACGGCCAATCCAACTGAAGCGATTGCTGCGAGATATTGCAAGCCTTGGTGTAAGCCAGGTGCATTTATGTGGAACAGAGCTGGGAGAAAAATCCTACCTTAAGGCCACCTTGTCCCAGCCAGAGGAATTAACCGCCATGCTAAAGGACGGCTCCATTCAGGCAAAAAGCACCCACGTGCCCCAGGTTTTTGTTCACCAAGATGTGGCTGCTTGCTTGGATTTTGTTGCGGCTAACGATGGTATCCGAGTTGCAGGCAACCCTCGCATCCACGTTGCCCTGGATAATATTGAACCAACAGCCTCCTTGCAGGGATTTTTGTCATCATCCTTTTCTGCTGATGAGATGAAAACCTCAGGTGTAGTGGCAGCCATTGGAAGCGAGCGGGGCTGGACTGGCAATGAACGGCAGCTTTTCCGTGAAAAAGGCTTTACCTTGTGTGGCATGGGAGAGCGGGTGCTTCGGACAGAAACTGCAGCCACCACTGCTGTAGCAATTATTCTTTCAAATATGGAGATACTATGAACCAAGATCAAATAAAGGCAATGCTGCTGGATATCGAAGAAAGCAAGCTGGAATTTTCTGTCACCCTCACTGGCAAGGAAAGCAAGCGGGTAAACGGCCTGTACAAGCCCGACACCTGTGAAATCCTTTTGCACAACAAGAACTTTACCAGCGACAATCAAATGATTTACACCGCCATCCACGAATATGCTCACCATCTGCTGAACGAGGAAAAACTGGAAGAATCAGCTGGACTAAAGCCCTCCTACCAGCGAGTTCATACAAACCAGTTTTGGGCTCGCTTTCACGGCTTGCTGGAAGTGGCTGAAGAAAAGGGCTATTACGTTATCGGACTGGAAAATTCCCCAGAACTGGCAGAATTAACAGAAGATATCCGCAAAAATTACTTGGAAGCCAACGGGCGGCTTATGCAGGAATTTGGTCAGCTATTGGCCAAGGCTCACAAGCTTTGTCAGGATGCGGGGATTCGCTACGAGGATTACGTTGACCGTGTGCTGAAAATGCCTCGCTGTGCCGCCACCTCTATTACAAAGGTTGCCGCCGCCCAGGTAAATCCTGCCTTGGGCTTTGAAAACATGAAGCTGGTGGCTTCCATGCCTCAAGCAAAACGACAGGATGCAGAGGAACAGCTGCTGGGGGGCCACAGTCCCGATTCTGTGCGAGCCATGATGAAGAAAAAGGCTGAAAGTGTGGATCAAAAAACAAAGCTGGAGCAGGAGAAAAAGCGGCTGGAAAAAACTATCCAACAACTTACCTCTCGCTTGGAGTTTGTGGAGGAAAGCCTTGCCAGTTTGTAAGCTTGTCGGCAGAAGGAGATTTTCTCTGGGGGGAAAATCTTTGTGGAGGGGGGCTGTGAGCCTGTGTCTTGTCTTCGGGCTGAGTGCTGGTCTTTTTGCACTGGATTTTCCCACCATTGAGTCACCCTCCATGCCAAGTATTTCTGGCTCATCCTCTGGCCCCACTACACCGTGGCGGGGAAATGCTCCCTACGTGCCCAGTCAGCAGAATCAGACACAGACGGATTCTAGTGAAAGCACTTCCTCAGATCAGAATACAAAGGATTCTGCAGCAGGTTTGGCTCTTACTGCCCAAAGCATTTCTGGCTTGGGTGGTCTAGAAGCCCTGGAATCTCTGGGAGGCTTGGGAGAGCTTACGGGGCTTTCTGGTTTAGGGGGATTAAACGGCCTTGATGCATTGAAGAGTCTTGAAGCTCTGCAAGGTGTGGAAAACGAAGAGGATTTAAAGGAGTATCTTTCAAAACTGGCTGGAAATAGTGGCATGGATACCAAGTCCCTAGAAGCGGCCTTGGAAAAATTACAGAATTCTAGCAAAACTTCTCAGACAACGGAGGCTACAGGTTCTACCACCGCTACTTCTGGTGAAACAAGTTCCTCAGAAAATCTTTCCTCAGAAACTGTAGCTACCCTGCAGCAAATTCTCCAACAGCTAGAGCTATTGGCAGAAGCACAGGCTGCCTCCCAGCAGGAGTCTGAATCCACAAGTTCCACTCCAAACACGTCAGCTGCAAATACTGGAACTTCTGGCACAACAAATCTTTCACCCTCCCGTATTCTTCGCTTTCGGGCAAATTCTACGGATTTGCTGCCTTCCTGCAAAACTGTGTATTTTTCTCAGCCAGATCCAGCGGGAATCTTTTTGCTCACAGGAGATCGGGTAGTAAAGGCTGGAGGCAAGGACAGAAACGAAACCTTTTATTTCTTGTTCACTCCCACGCTGGATGCTGAGGGCAAGTTTATCTACACCGTGGAGGCTGAGCTTACTCAGGATTGGGCTGCAGACCGCTCGGAATTGTATCCCCTTACCACAGCCTTGCCTCTTACGGCCACTCGCACTGGCAACCTTATCGCCCTTCGTCACAACAGCGAGGGCTGGAACCTAGATTTGCTGTTGGACTTGCGGGAAGCTGAATAATCACTGTGCCAGCTGATAGCTTAAGTCAGAGTCAAGCCTTTACAAGGGGCGGGGGAATGGGATAGAGTGAAAGTATGGAACAAACCGATGAAGGCATCCGATTGCGACAAATCCTGACTGAATACTTTGCAGGGCAAGAAAACATTCTTTTTGCTAGGTTGTTTGGCTCTGTTGCTCAAGGAAAGGAGACGGTAAGTAGCGATGTAGACGTGGCTGTGCATGGGGATTCACTTTTGACTCCTGATCAGCTTGTTTCTTTACAGCAAGAATTGGAAACGATTTGTCACCGTGAAGTTGATGTGTGCGACTTACGAACAGCAGAAGGTTTGTTCCTATACAAAATCATGACAAAGGGCTGTGCTCTCAAGCATCAAAGTGAAATTCACCATCACTATGTTATGAAGGCCCTTAATTTTTATGAAGACTATTATCCGCTGGTACGTCGAATGCAGCTGGAACGAGTACGGAGGTTTTGCAATGGATAAGGAGCTGGTGCTTGCCAAGCTGGAGTCCTTGTATCGGTGTATTGAGCGGGTAGAATCCCAACATATCACCTCCTTGGAGGAGCTGCAGCTGAGTCTTGATAAACAAGATATTGCTGTTTTGAATTTAGAGCGGGCGGTACAGCTTTGTGTGGACATTGCCTCCCATATTCTTTCCGATGCAGGAGGGCTTGTTCCTGATACCATGGCAGGAACCTTCCAAGCTCTGGCTACACAGGGAATTCTTGATGAAGCTTTAGGAGCAAAGCTTAAGAAATCCGTGGGATTTAGAAATATTGCCATCCACCAATATCAGGATATAAACCACAAGATTTTATTTGCAGTAATTACAGAGCATTTGCAGGACTTCAAAGATTTTGCCAAGGCTGTCCTTGTCCTGCAAAATGCCTAATGTTGATATTTCAGGAGAAGCTGAATAATTATTCTGCCAACTGGTAGAATGGAGACACCACAGTAAGCTGGTTTGTCATGCCACTGCTGGGATATACCATGTTCTCCGCACTGATAATGACACCTTCTGCCTGTTCAGCTTCCAAGAGTTGCAAGCCCTTTTCTTGTCCTAAAATGAACACGGAGGTGGAAAGGGCATCTGCCAGCATGGAGTTTTGGCTTACAATCGTTACAGATTGAACCTCGTTCCATACGGGAAAGCCTGTAGCGGGATTCAAAATATGGTGATAGCGAATGCCATCCTGCTCAAAGAATCGCTCGTACATGCCAGAAGTCACAACGCTGGAATTCTTCACGGCTATTGCAAGGGCTGGGGCTTCTGCGGGATTTTGGGGGTCTTTCACTCCTACTCGCCAGGGAGTGCCATCTTCCTTGGAGCCAAAGGTATAGATATTGCCTCCTAAATCAAAGAGAGCTCGCTGAACTCCAGCCTCCTGAGCTATGAGCACCAACTGGTCTGCGGCAAATCCCTTGGCAATGCCCCCTAGGTCAAGGGCCATTCCTTCTTTAGGCAAAAAAACAGTACAGGCTTCTACGTCAATCTCCACCAAACGCCAGTCCACCAAGGCTGCTGCTTTTTTTATGGCTTCTTGACTGGGTACCAAACTATTGTCTCCTCCAATGTCCCACAAATCTACCAGTGGTCCAATGGTGGGGTCAAAGGCTCCACCAGTTCGCTCTGCAATTCGCAAGGCTTCCTGCAACACGTAAATCACTTCTTGAGGAACTGTCACTGGAGCAATACCTGCAGCTTGATTCACTTGAGACAGGGCACTGTGGGCAAGATTTACGCTAAAAACATGCTCAATGGCCCTGAGTCGCTGGAACATCTGGCTGTATAAGTCCGCAGTTCCTAATTCAAAAAGATTTATGGTACAAACCGTTCCTAAGTGGAACTGGGTTTGGGGAGGAAGAGCTTCCTTCTTGCAACTGAAAAAAAGGAGCCACACCAACAGGCTGGCTACACAACATAATCCAAGGTGTTTAAAAAAATTTTTTGAAAACTTCATACACCATAACTATAACGAAAAAATAGGATTTATGGTAGAAGAAAAAAGCAGGCACTGGTCAGTAGAGAAGTGCCTGCTTTGTTGCTAGTGGGTGTTACAGTTCGTAGGTGTGCATTATGCCCTTGCCTCTCACATTTACCTCTTCTTCCAAGGCTACCTGTTTCAGGTCTTGTTCCTGGAGGGCCTTTTTCACCGACTCGGTGATTCTGATTTTGCCGGGAGTGCACAGGGGCTCCATGCGACAAGCCACGTTTACAGTATCGCCCCACACGTCGTATATAAACTTGTGGGTGCCGATAACACCAGCCACAACGGGCCCAGAATTTAAACCGATTCGCATAGAGAACGTAATGGGAGACTCTTTATTGTATTCCTCCAAATCCTTTTGAATTCCCCGAGCGAATTCAAGCATGGTGGTAACGTGATTTGCATTGGGCGTGGGAATGCCACAGGCTGCCATATAACAATCTCCAATGGTTTTAATCTTTTCTACTCCAATACTCAAGGCTCGCTGGTCAAAGCGGGAAAAGAGCTTGTTTAAGGCTGATACCATCTTTGCAGGGCCTTCTCGGTCGGAAATCTGGGTAAAGCCCACAATATCAGCAAAAAGAATGGTGGCCTCATCAAAATATTCAGCCATAGAGTCTGCCACATTATCTGAATTCAGCTGCTTCAGCTTGTCTGCTACAGAGTCGGGCAAAATGTTTCGCAAAAGCTTGTCGGATTTCTTCTGCTCCTGACGTAAATCTTCTGTTCGTAGGAGCACCATTTCTTCCAACAACCGTTGATGCTGCTTGTTCTTTTGCTCCCGCCAGTAGATGACGAAAATGACAAGAATTACCAGAATGAAGAAGCAGCTGATCCAAAAGCTAGAAAGCTGCCAGAAAAAGGCTTCTTGGGTAAAGTTGACGATGGTGGGAGTGCTGTTCCAAACACCCTCTGCATTCATGGCAGTAATCAACAGGCGGTAGTCTCCCGGTGGCAGGTTGGTGTAGGACACATTGCGATTTTGTGTAGGCTGGCTATAGTCGGTATCAAATCCCACAAGCATGTGCTTGAATCGTAGTCGCTCCGGTGCCACAAAACTCAAGCCGGTGTAGGTAAAGTCAAGACGACGTGCTCCTGGGGGAATGGTAAAATTGTTGCTCTTGTTGTTGAGAGGAACATTATCCAGAACGATTGATTCCACGTGAACTCGGGGAAGGGTGCCGCTGGCCTGGCTTTTCAGTGGGTCATAGATGGCAAATCCATCTACCATGGTGAACCAGATGCGACCATTTTTATCTCGCATACTGAGGGCAGTGGAATTTGCACCATCAGAATTGAGTCCATCGTTTTGGTTGTAGAATTTTGCATCTAACTTGGTACGTCTATTTTTGTTTGTTGCAAGATCGTTCAGTTCTACCAGTGGAACAGAGGAGATACCACGGTTGCTAACCATCCATACGGTGTTGCTGTGGTCAATAATCATCTGGAATACGGAGTCTGTTCCCAAGCCATTGATGGAGCTGTAGTTAAAGAAGCTGCGCCATGGTTTCGTGGTTTCGTCTACTCCTTCATTCTGCTGGTAGCGAGATATACCAGTGCCAGTACAAATCCAGTAAACACCAGAACTGTCTTGCATGATTTTGAAGACAACATTACCTGCAAGGCCATTGGCAGATGAAATCTTGTCGAAAATTTGTTCATCTTTCATCAAGTAGATGCCGTCACCGTCAGTTCCAATCCAGACAACACCGTCATCATCTTGATACAGGCACATGATATATTCGTTGGTAAACAGCTCGTTCTTGCTGAATGTGTGGACAGAACCGTCAGGACGCACCATGCTCAGTCCTGTGGTGGTTCCTATGTACACGTCTCCATTGTCCAACTGAATGGAAACACGAGTCTTGTCTCCTGCAATCTTTTGTTCCGTGGACCAGCTTTGGATGCGGCCTGTGGTGGGGCTGTAGCGAATATGGGCAGGCTTACTGTAAGCACTTACCATGACATCGCCATTGTCTGTAATCTCGATGTGGCGGATACGTAGTCCTTGGCAATAGTCTGTTAGGGCATTTTCAACAGGGGCATCGTTTTGGTAACACAAAAGTCCGTTGTCGGCTCCAACCCACACAAGCCCGTCTTGTCCCTGAGCAATGGCATTAACCGCAATTCCTAAGTTTGTCACACTGAATCGACCTGAGCTGATTTTTATAAGCCCCTTAGAATCTGTGGCTATCCAGATGTTGCCCTCTCGGTCTTGAATCACCTTGTTCACAGAATTGTTGTGGTACACATGTTCTGCCCACTTGCCTTCCCGATACAGAACTAGTCCCCCTTCGGTACCAAGCCAGGTGGCTCCGCTGGTGTCGTGGCAAATGTGGTACAAGGGAGTATTGTCCAAGATGGTGTTGCTGACAATGGTTTCCACACCTTCGTGATTCACCTTTACCATACCCATGGAACCAAGTCCAATCCAAAAGGAGCCAAAGTTGTCCTGAGAAATTCCTGTGGCATAGAAGTTGCCTAGGTGGTCAAGCTCTTGATAGCGATGGAATGCATTGTCAGCATAATAGAAAAGACCACGGGCATCGGTGGTACACATCCAGATGCGGCCTGCTGAGTCACAGAAAAGCTCTTCCACAAGGCTATTGTTGATAGCAACATCAGGAGCAGCCGCTGGCAGAACAATTTCCCCTTCTGGAGTGATGTAACACACGCCACTGGCAGTTCCTACCCAAACATTCCCAAACTTGTCTTCTGCAAAGGCTCGAATGGAATTATTTGGTAACCCCCGCTCCTGAGTGTAGATGGTTATGGTGTCATCGGAACTTGTTTTTTGCAAGCCCTCTCCATTGGAGCCAACCCACAAGTTGCCTTCTGAATCCTGCATCAACACTCGGGCTGAAATAAAATTATATTCTGAACCAGTATGCTTGTTAAAAAGGGTGAACTCAAACCCATTGAACCGCACCAGTCCCTCGTAAGTACCCAAATAGATGTAGCCATCGTTTGTTTGAATCACATCATTGATGGCATTTGCTGGAAGACCATCTACCGTGGACCATTCCGTGGAAATATAGTCATTCAAAATGGAATACTGAGCAAAAGTACCCTGTATGGACAACAAAAACAACAAACTAACGATAAAAACTTTCCAAATATTTCCTCTCATAGTCCTCCATTATAACACTATTTTTTACAGAAAACTACCAAATCTCCCCGTGACATTGAGTTTTTCTGTTTTGCAGGAGGAGAAAAAATCCCTTTACAACCATGTTGGAATGGGATAGAGTGGGAGTATGGAAGCTAGGAGGTACCAGTTGTTTCTTTCTTCGCTAAAACATAAAAAACTTTCCCGATACATTGTGGCCATTATTGCTTTGCTAGTTCTTGCAGGAACTGTATCTGCCCAAGAAGCTCTGAAGTCAGCGGAGGAAGATTACTACGACTTTCTTTCCCTCCAAGGATTAGCTAATCGTCCAACCTTAAACTACCGTACCCTTTCCGACGGCCAATGGCAGCTGGAAGGTGCCGCTACAGAAGGGAACCATGTATGGGTAGCCAACAACTTAGGCACCACCTTTACCCTGTGGCAAGATAGCTCTCCCGCAGAAAACTGGTTTGCCCGTGGCCTTTTGCAAGGTGTCACCCTGAAGATTTACGGCCCAGACTGGTACAATAGCTTTAACACCGCAGCCCCCTACGGCCAAAACGACGGTGCCCTGTGGCAGGGTAAGGGCTACAACACCAGCCTTACCACTGGCCTACGTCTTGAAGGCTACGGCTTTGAACTTACCTTTAAACCCCAGCTGAGCTTTAGCCAGAACCTGAGCTTTGAGTATATCAAGCCAAATTATGCCTCTCTTGACAAAAATGGTAATCCCACGATTTTCAATGGAAAGGCTTCTGATTATGGCTATTATGGTGTTACCAGCATTGATGCTCCCCAGCGGTTTGGAGATAAGCCCTTCTTTGTATACGATTGGGGCGACAGCGAGGTTCGGTGGTCATGGTATAGTTTTACGGTGGGCTTTGGCACCCAGGCCATTTGGCTTGGCCCTGCAAAATTGAATCCCATCCTTCACTCCAACAATGCAGCAAGCTATCCTAAGGTGGACATTGGCTTGCGACGGCAGAAAGTAGTCTTGCCCTGGCTTAACTGGTATCTTGGCGACATTGAATTCCGTGGCTGGTGGGGTAAGCTTTCTGAATCTGACTACTTTGACAATGATGAAAGCAACAATCACAATCTTATTTCTGGCCTGTCTCTTGCGTGGGGCTTACCTGGTATATTTGAGGGACTTTCTCTTGGTTTGAACAGAACCATGCTGAGCAAATGGGGAGATTTTAGCGGGTATACTCTGTTTGAAATTTTTGTTCCAAGACTTGGTACTTCTGGCGGAGAAGATGCTAGTGACCAGAGGTTCTCCTTTACCGTTGATTATATCTTCCCAAAAGTTGGATTTGAGGTATATCTTGAGTGGGCACGGAATGACTTTAGTCCTAATATGGATTTTATTCTTCGTTATCCTTTTCATACGCAGGGATGGACAGTGGGAGCCCAGAAGGCATTTAATTTGCCTTGGAATATGCAATTACAAGTATTACTAGAGCTTACCTTTCTTGAATGTTCTGCTGATTATGATAGGCTTATTGGTTGGTATAGTACTTTCTATGCCCATCATAAGGTAACTCAGGGCTATACTAACAGGGGACAGTGGCTTGGAGCTGGAATCGGAACTGGTGGTAACAGTCAGTACCTTGGTTTTCGAATATATTACAAGAAGGGTAGTGTAGACTTCTTTATGCAGCGTCGTAATCCCGACTTAGATTATACCATGTATATTGACTCAAAGAAATATCCAGAGGAATGGAAGGAAAATAACTGGGTTGCAGAAGGAAATATTCGTGCAATGCTTGATTTTGGTCTTTCTGCTACATATTTTGTCACAAAAGATTTCTGTGTATATGGAACTTACGTTTTTGAGGATGAACACAATCCATTGAACAAATCAGATGTTGGAAGAAGTTCTTCTCATCGTTACAATAATCATCTTTCCCTTGGGGCTAAGTATAACTTGTAAAATAAATTATGAAGCTTTATCACGGTTCGGAAAAAATTGTAGAGACTCCACAGTTTGGTGCTGGTAATCCTCGTAATGATTACGGCTTGGGATTTTACTGTACCCAGAATCTTGAGCTTGCAAAGGAATGGGCTTGCCAAAAAAATACAGACGGCTATGCAAGTGAGTATGAGCTTAATCTTGCAGATCTGTCTGTTTTGGATTTATCTAGCGGGGAATATACAATTTTACACTGGTTGTGTATTTTGATGCAAAACAGAATCTTTATTCCAAAAACTTCATTTGGAAAGGAGAATCTTGAAACATTGCTTGCAAAATACAAGCTGAACTATGAGGCTTTTGATGTGATTTGTGGATATCGAGCAAATGACTCCTATTTTACCTTTGCAAGTGATTTCCTTGAAAATGCTATCCCCCTGCAAAATCTGGCATCTTCCATGAATCTGGGAGAATTGGGAATGCAGGTTGTTTTAAAATCCCCTAAAGCCTTTTCTGATTTGATGTACACACAATCCTTCGTGGCAGAAAAAGAAATTTACTTTAAAAAGTATCAGGCACGGGATACCCTTGTCAGAAAAGCTTATTTTGAAGGGTATCGGAAAACAAATGTACAAGATGCCATCTACTTGATAGATATTTTTAGAAACCCGGAGTTGCTCCATGGCATTGAGTTATGATCAGATGTACCTCTCCGATGTACAGAAAAATCTGGGCTTTTTGTTCCAGTTCTGTCTGTGTAATTTGAAGAAATCTCCAGAAGAATTGCAGCAGGATTTTTTGTCTTCCATCATTCCTGCTCAAATCGAATTTGGAAACCCCGATTTCCTTAGCGGTAAGTCAGGGCTAGAGTTGGCATTTTTCTTGTATCAAGATATTGAACAGGAAATTAAAGAGGCACTGCAAGAGCCTTATTATCCCCAAGCTGAATATTGGGCTGGTTTTGTAGTGGCCTATGCCCAATGGAAATTGCAAATTCCATTCAGTGTACTGTTCAGTAAGTATCCCTTGGAAAGGATATTGGCGAATTATCACCTGAAGCACGAGGCCGACATCAGCAAGATGGTAGATTTGATACAATCTGAGATGGCTCAGTAGGCAATTTCCCTCCTATTCCATAATACCTATAAGCGTGGTATACTGGAACAGATTATGGCAGAAAAATCATTGAAGAAGAATGCAGTTCTCAATGTTATCAAAACGCTAATGGGAATAGTTTTCCCTTTAATTACTTTTCCTTATGCATCGAGAATCTTGTTGCCAGACGGAATTGGAAAGGTGAATTTTGCCAATTCTGTGGTTGCTTATTTTGCATTGTTAGCAGGACTGGGGATTAGTACTCATGGAATACGAGAAGCTGCTAAGATTCGTAGCGATAAGAATGCTCTAAGTAAATTGGTTGGGGAGCTATTCTTGATCAATGTTGTTTCCACGCTTGTTGTATATACTTTGTTTTTGTTGACATTATTTTTAGTTCCAAAGTTCTATGATTATAGAATGTTGTTATTGATTGCAAGCTTGACACTATTTTTTTCTGTTATTGGATTTGATTGGGTATATTCTGCATTAGAAGAGTATGGATATATCACGGTGCGCTCTATATTCTTTCAATTCATTAGTCTTGTGTTGCTCTTTATTTTTGTGAAGAATAGGGCGGATTATCCGATTTATTTAGCAATTGGTGTTTTGAGTGCGGTTGGGTCTAATCTTTTAAATGCTATTCATTTGCGAAAGTATGTGACGTTTAAGGCTTTAGGTAATCTGGAAATTAAAAAACATTTAAAGCCAGTTTTTGTTTTATTCGGAATGTCTGTAATAACTAGTGTCTATACTATGTTGGATACTACCATGTTGGGATTTTTAACGGATGATAGTCAAGTTGGTTTTTATACAGCTGCCACAAAATTAAATAAATTAGTTTTAATGGTGGTGACTTCTGCTTGTGCAGTTCTCTTCCCTCGTTTATCATTTCACGCAGGACAAGATGATAAGACAATGTTTACGTCTTTGTTAAATAAAAGCCTTTCTATTACCTTGTGTTTTGCAATTCCTGCAACAATTGGATTAAATCTTTTAAGTGACCCTATTACCTTGTTATTCAGTGGGGAAAGCTATTTACCTGCTGTCCCTGTAATGAAAATGATGAATCCTATTATTATTATTATTGCAGTTAGTAATTTTATTGGTATTCAATGTCTAATTCCATTGAACAGGGAAAAAATTACATTGTATTCTGTGAGTGTTGGTGCTGTAACTAATTTTATCTTAAATATGATTTTAATTCCGCGATACGGTGCTTTAGGAGCTGCCATTGCAACCCTCGTGGCTGAATCCACAGTAACAATTTTTCAATTAGTAGTAGCTCGGCACTATATCACACTTGGTTTTGCCTTGAAGAGCATAGTTCAATATAGTATTGGTACTGTAGTTATGGGATTTTGTGTGTTTGGAATACAAAAATCTAGTAATGAATTATTTTTGAAAGTGATATTGTCTATCCTAGGAGGTATTATCTCCTATGCTATTGTTCTTATTGTATTGAAGAATGAAACAGCTCTGAGTGTGGTGAATTTTTTAAAGAATAAACTAGTTTTAGTAAGGAAGAAAAGATGACAAAATATGATTATCTCGTAGTTGGCTCAGGTTTATATGGAGCTGTATTAGCTTATAAAGCTCATCAAGCTGGAAAAACCGTCCTCGTTATAGAAAAACGAAACGAAATTGGCGGAAATATATATTGTGAGCAGGTAAAAGGAATTAATGTTCATAAATACGGAGCCCATATTTTTCATACTTCTAATAAGAATGTTTGGGATTTTGTAAATTCTTTTGTACCTTTTAACCGGTATACTAACGCTCCAATTGCCAGCTACAAAGGGAAATTATATAACCTCCCCTTTAATATGAATACATTTTATGGAATGTGGGGAGTAAAAACCCCTTATGAAGCTCAGTCAATCATTCAACAGCAACGAGAATCAGCAGGAATTACAAGTCCCTCTAATCTAGAAGAACAGGCAATTTCTTTAGTTGGTAAGGATATTTATGAAATTCTCATAAAGGAATATACAGAAAAGCAGTGGGGACGATCTTGTTCAGAATTACCTGCTTTTATTATTCAGCGTTTGCCAGTGCGCTTTACTTTTGATAACAATTATTTTAATGATAGTTACCAAGGGATTCCTATTGGTGGATATAATAAACTGACACAAGCATTGTTTGATGGAGTAGAAGTTAAAACAAATACTGATTTTTTTACCGACAGAAGACGTTGGGAATGTATTGCTGACAAAATAGTGTTTACAGGAAAAATTGATGAATTTTATAGTTATCAGTTTGGTAAACTAGAATACAG
>JAZQSR010000273.1:0-2796 GCA_045630225.1 Treponema sp.
GGGTGCCTTTGTTTTTTTAGATTTCAAAAATAATTGAAATTATTGTAATGTTATAAAAAATCATACAGTTATTGTTTGAATGAATAATTATTGGTTATAAAGTTGCATTTTTTTATACAGTGTGTTTCTGAAAAATTACACTTATTTTAATTATTTATAAATAATACAATGACTTATTTATTAGTTTTAATTTTAATTATAAGTTGGCATGATTTTTGCTTTTATTTTTAAAAGTTTGGAGGTGAAAAATGTCCCATAAGGGTGCCTTGGAAATGTATCTGGCTCAGATTTGTCGCTACAAGCTCTTGACTCCTGAACAGGAAGTGCAGCTTGCACATCGAATTCAAAAGAGAGATGCTGTTGCTCGACAAAACTTGATACATGCCAACTTGAAGCTTGTAGTCAGCATTGCAGAAAAATATACTCGTGATGAACATATTTTGCTCGAATTCATTCAAGAGGGAAATCTGGGGCTCCTAATGGCAGTAGACAAATTTTCTCCAAGTTTTAACACTCGTTTTTCTACATATGCCTACCCTTGGATTATCCAGTACATTCTCAGATATATGCAGCGAAAGCTTCCTGCAATTTATTTGCCTTTGCGAAAAGATGAGGAGGTGCGTCGGGTAAAAAAGGCTCAGGCTGCTCTTTACCTGATGCGGGGAAGAGAACCTTCTTTAGGGGAAATAGCTCTGTATCTTGATGTAAAGGAATCTTATGTGCGGGAGATCCTGTCGTATAATTTTGCCTGTTTTAGCATCCATTGTGAATTGAAAAAAGGAGAAGGGTTTACCTTTGAGGATATTTTGGTAGATGAGCGTTCTTCCATGGAGCAGACTGGATTGCGAAATCTTATGGCTGCTGAGGTACGCCAGATGGTGGATGCGCTGCCTAAGTCAGAACGTCAAGTTATTTATTATCGGTTTAATCTTGATTTAGCGGCAACTAAGCATCGTACCCTACGACAAGTTGGTGGCAGAATTGGCTGTTCTCCGGAGACAGTAAGAAAACTGGAGTTACGGGCTTTGAAATCCTTGAGAAAGGTTGTTCAGAAAAACATGTCTGTATAATTTAAATCAGACATAAATCTTTTTTTGTTCTCATCAATTATTTTTTTATTGTGACTGATTCCTCTATACTTTTTTATGGCAAGAATACTGCAGGGAACATATTGCCAGCGGAAAAGCTTGTCCAAAATTGAAGATAGAGGTGTTTGCTATGGACAGAAACAAGGTCTTTCTTTTGTGTGGAATGGTGGTGCTGTTGACAGTGACCCTTGGTTTTGTTGGTTGTAGGTCCATTCCAAAAAACATGGAGCCTGTAGGTAATTTTGACTTACAGCGGTATTTAGGAAAATGGTACGAGATTGCCCGCTTTGACTTTACCTTTGAGCGGAACTTGAGTCAGGTAACGGCAGAATATTCCATGAATCAAGATGGTTCGGTGAGGGTAGTCAACAGAGGCTTTAACTATGCCAAGGATGGCTGGCAGGAGGCGGTGGGACGGGCCCGCTTTAGAGGTAGCTCCACGGAGGGGGCCCTAGAGGTGTCCTTCTTTGGACCATTTTATGGGGGCTACAACATCATCGCCTTGGACGAAAACTATCAGTATGCTTTGGTGGCAGGGAAGGACTTGAACTATCTGTGGATTTTAAGTAGAACCCCCACCATGCCCTCGGATATTCTCACGGAATACTTGATTCTGGCAGAATCTCTCGGCTTTGACATCGATAATTTAGTGTGGACAGTACATTCCAAGTAATCTTTTAGTATTAGTTTTGGAATTGAAATCCTTTTTTAGAGTGATAAGCTGAGCTTGAATCTTTGTCAGGTTCAGCTTTTTTTTAGTGTCACTTCAAAATTTTAAAATTATTTATTTTCCATATCAATTCTGCTTGTATCAAAAGTAGCAGAATGATATACTGAAGCAGTTTTTTTTATTAATCAAAGAGGATTTTTATGAGCAAAGGAAAGGTTGTTCTTGCATATTCTGGTGGACTTGATACTACGGTAATTATTCCGTGGCTTAAGGAAAATTATGATTACGATGTTATTGCTGTTTGTGTTGACGTAGGTCAGGGAGATGACTGGAAGACCATCAAACAGCGTGCTCTAGATACTGGTGCTGCTGCTTGTTATGTTGTAGATGCCCGTGAAGAGTATATTACAGAGTACATTTGGCCTGCAGTAAAAGCTAATGCAGTGTATGAAGATAGATATCTTTTGGGAACTTCTACTGCTCGTCCCCTTATCGGAAAGATTTTGGTGGAATACGCCCGTCAGGAAAATGCAGTGGCCATCTGTCACGGTGCCACAGGAAAGGGAAATGACCAGGTTCGTTTTGAGCTGGCAATCAAGGCCTTTGCTCCAGATCTGCAGGTAATTGCAGCATGGCGTGATCCCAAGTGGAATATGGATAGTCGTGAAGCTGAAATCAAGTTCTTGGAGGACAGAGGAATTCCTGTTCCCATGAAAAAGGATCAGTCCTACAGCCGTGATGAGAATATCTGGCACCTGTCCCACGAGGGCTTGGAGCTGGAGCAGACTGAAAATGAGCCTAACTACAAGCACATGTTGCAGCTTACTACTGTGCCAGAGGAAGCACCTGAATCTGGTGAGTATGTAACCATCGATTTTGAGGCAGGAATCCCTGTGGCTGTAAACGGCCAGAAAATGGGTGCTTTGGAATTGATGCTGGAATTGAACAAGATTGGTGGTCGCAACGGTGTTGGTTTAGTGGACATCTGCGAGAACCGCTTTGTGGGAATGAAGAGCCGCGGTGTTTATGAAACTCCCG
>JAZQSR010000274.1:0-2391 GCA_045630225.1 Treponema sp.
AGGTTGTCTAGGTCAAGCATTCCTTGGTAGTAGCGAGCTCTCAGGGCTTCTTCTTTGGTGATAACCGACTGGATTTCGATATCGAAGACTCGCTGGCCATCTGGCTCTTGCACGTATACATCCATCCGTACACCTTTTGAACTTTTCAGCGTTTGGATAACTTTTTGTGCAATGGGAAACTCGATGTGGCTGATTTTTATCTCTAGTAACATCTCCAAGACTTCTTTGCAAACATCTGTGTTCTGCATGATTCTGCTAAAAATAAAATCATCAGCAAGTGTGAGCTTTTTCCACTCCCGCTTCCACACTTTTTGCAATTCCTCCAGAACAGATTCTGGTAAATCAAACTCCATTCATACCTCCACTAAAAATGCGTTACATATATATTATTCGCTTTAAACTGCAAGAATTTGTCTTTTTTGCGGGAAAAAGTTTCGATTTTTTTTGTAAAATTTTTCCAAGATGTGGCTGGATGAAAGAGTCCCCATTCCCCGCCTCCTATCCTTGAACACCCCGCAAAAAATCACTATTATGAATATAGTTTTATCTAATATAATTTAATGATTCTGCCTTCCTGAAGTGGGGTGGGGTCGAGGAGTAAATATGGTAGAGGCATTGCAGAAAAATCCCCAGTGGCAGGGTCGTCGTGGTCCTGTGGTTTTGGTGATTATGGATGGCGTTGGCTACGGAAAGTATGAGGAAGGTGATGCAGTACGTGCAAGCCGCATGAAGTACCTTGACTGGCTCACTGCCAACTGTCCCCACACCCAGCTTAAGGCCCACGGAACAGCCGTTGGTTTGCCCAGCGATGATGACATGGGTAACTCCGAGGTAGGACACAACGCCATGGGATGCGGCCGTGTTTTTGCCCAGGGCGCAAAGCTGGTAGGTTCCTCCATTTCATCAGGACAGATGTTTGTCGATGCCACTTGGCAAAAGCTTTCCAAGAATGCCCTTGATGGAGCAGGAAAGGGAGTTGCCCTTCATTTTATCGGTCTTGTATCTGACGGTAACGTTCACTCCCACATCGATCACCTGAAAGCCATGGTAAACCAGGCCTACAAGGATGGAATCAAAAAGCTTCGTGTTCATGCCCTGCTGGACGGTCGTGACGTAGACCCCACCTCAGCTTTGGAGTACATCGGGCCTCTGGAGGAGTTCTTGGCTGGCTTTGATGGAGCTGACTACCGCATTGCTTCTGGTGGTGGCCGTATGTACATGACCATGGATCGCTACAATGCAGACTGGGCCATGGTACAGCGGGGTTGGTACGCCCACGTTCTTGGTGAAGGCCGCCAGTTTGCCAGCGCCACAGAAGCCATTGAGGTGTACCGCAACGAAAATCCTGGACTGCTGGATCAGGACATGCACGAATTCGTTATTGCAGAAAATGGCAAGCCTGTGGGAACCATTGAGGATGGAGACAGCGTTATCTACTTTAATTTCCGTGGAGACCGTGCTTTGGAAATCACCGCTACCTTTGAGACTCCCGCAGCAGCTGACTTCCCCCACTTTGACAGAAAGCGTGTTCCTTCCGTGGAATATGCTGGTATGATGGAATATGACGGTGACGCCCACGTTCCTGCCCAGTACTTGGTAAGCCCCCCAAGCATTGACCGCACCATGGGAGAGTACCTCACCAAGAGCGGCGTTAAGCTTTTGGCCATCAGTGAAACTCAGAAATATGGCCACGTTACCTACTTCTTCAACGGAAACAAGCAGGGTAAGTTTGACGAAAATCTGGAGGATTATGTAGAAGTTCCCTCCGATGTAGTGCCTTTCGAGCAGCGTCCCTGGATGAAGTGTGCTGAAATCACTGACAAGGTAATCGAAGCTATCAAGAGTGGCAAGTATGACCACATCCGACTGAACTATCCCAACGGAGACATGGTTGGTCACACTGGTGTGTTCAATGCCGTTGTTTGCTCCATGGAAGGTATGGACCTGCAGCTTGGCCGATTGAAGGCTGCCATTGAGGAAGCTGGCGGAATCCTCTGTATCACCGCAGACCACGGTAACTCAGACGACATGTACGAGCATGGTAAGGATGGTTCTGTAAAGAAGGGAAGCGACGGTGAGCCTAAGGCCAAAACAAGCCACAGCCTGAATCCTGTTCCTGGCATCATCTACGACCCCGAATACAAGGGCGAGTATGACAAGGACAACTTGAATTCCGGTCTTGGAATTTCCAGTTGGCCCGCCACCCTGATGAACCTCATGGGCTTTATCCCCCCTGCTGACTACGATCAGTCCATCATCAAGATGAAATAAATTTCATATGAAATAAAATTTCAATCTTCATAACCTTGAATCCGCCTTAATTTGAAGCCATTTCAAATTGGGCGGATTTTTTTATTTTTCTTAATAGAAGTTGTTATTATATAATTGTTA
>JAZQSR010000275.1:0-4696 GCA_045630225.1 Treponema sp.
AATTAATCTTTGATCCTCGCTCATTTGATACAGGAAACTGGTTAGTACAGGCTGAAAACCCAGGAGAATTCACAGCCCATAAACCCATAACCATTAAATTCATGAAGTGGTATGATTTTTCTCTATCTGCTGGCTACTCTCCCCAGGTTGTTGTATATGATGATAATTTCAAAAAATATTATTTTACTAATTTTTTACCTATAGGAATTGATCTGAGGGGAACTTTTATCTTTTTGAAAAAACGAGCAGGATATTTTGGTGTTTCCCTTAACGGAAGATGGAGTCCTGTATCAGAGGAATCTTCAGAATATCGTATACAGAGTCAGCTGGCCCATAGCTTTTTAGCTTTTACCTATCGTTATCCTATTATCAGGAACAAGCTTACCGTGGAAGCTCGCATAGGTGGCGGACTTACCTACACTCTTGCTACGAAATTCTTCTTTGAACAGGATTTAACTTCGGAACCCTTTTCGTCCATGTATCCTGCAGCAACAGCAGGGTTATCCATTGCAGGATATGCGTGGAGAGGCCTTTACTTTGAAGCAGGAGCAGATTGTATTGCTTCTTTTTCCCCTTCCATGATTACCCTGTCCATAGCACCAACAATTTCTGTTGGTTGGACATTCTAAGTAAAAAATATTACGACAGATAACCGCTGTTCCCCTTAGTTTGCAAAAAAAAGGCTGTCCTAAAAGTGATTCCAACCACTTCTAGGACAGCCTTTTGTTATGACACTCTATTATAAGCTAGACAACAATGTGAGTATTTCACTGGAACGATACCCAGGATTTTTTTCCTGTACATATACCAAATACTTTTCTGCATTCTCAGAATCATGTAGTGACATACACACCTTTCCAAGTTCAATATAAGCATCCCAGTTTTTATTATCCGCCCTGATAACATCGGTATATACAATCTTTGCATTTTCGTAGTCCTCGGCACTGGCATAGGCACGAGCCAAGTTTACACGAACATCGTTGTTAGAAGAATCCAACTTCAAGGCAGTCTGGAAATAATCCACTGCAGTGCGATAATCTTTTTGCTGCAAGTAGGCCTTACCCATATTGTTATTTGCCTCAAAGTTTGACGGATCTAGGGCTACAGCCTTCATCAAGAAGGTCAAGGCAGAAGATCCATCCCCAGACTCCAAGAAAATATTTCCCAAGTTAATGAGAGAACGGACGTGACGACCATCAAGTTTCAGTGCCTCTTGATAGACAGAAATTGAATCATCTACTTTACCACTTTCGTCCAGTAACAGTGCATAGTTATAGATGATGGATACCTTGTTTTTTGCATCCATCTTGCTATCTTTTTTAGCACCAGTGTAGGCCTTTTGAGCATAGGTCAGGGAATCCTTTAACTTGTCCTGATTATACAAGGCTGTAGAAAGATTATAATTCGTTAAAGGATCATCTGCAGAAAAGGCCAATGCCTTTCGGAACTGCTCCTCTGCATCTCGATACCGTTCAGCAGAAGCATACACATTTCCCAACTCCCGCAAAGCATTTGTATTGGCTGCATCAATACGAATTACCTGCTGATAGGCTGTGATAGCACCACTGATATCATTCTTTGCCTGCAACAAACGAGCTGCTTCAAGATATGCCTTGTCATACTGGGGATTAATGGAATAAGCCTTACGATAGGCTGCAATAGCATCATCCCGGCGACCCAACTTGTTCAAGGTCATACCTAAATTGTACTGAGCATTTTCAAAACGAGTATTTAACTTGCAGCAGGTTTCAAAGGATGCACGAGCCTCACTGAATTTACCCATACGATACTGAACTTTTCCCAACTCATAGTAATACAGATAATTATCGCTATCAGACTGAACGGCCTGAGTATATTCATCAAGGGCTGTGGGCCAATTCTTCACATCCTCCGCACCCTTTCCAAAAACATAGTGGGCTGCAGCGTTTTTAGGATCGTAAGTCACAGCAGCATTTGCATAATCTGTGGCAGCAGCGGCTGTCTTTTTCTTGTCCACAGTGCTGGAACTAGATCCAGAACCTGTGGTTCCAGAACCTGAGGTTCCAGAACCTGACTCTGCAATTTCATCAGATGCATTTCTCATTATCAAGGCAGCCTCTGCCATTTGCTCAGCAGAAAAAGCCTTTTGCTCCGTGGGCAAATTCTCCTTTACGTTGTTAAAATGATTGATAGCATTGTCATAATCACCAGAGTTAGCAGCAGCCGTACCTAAAGCCATTTCATCCTGAACTCTAGCCATTTGCTCTTGTAGACGCTTATTCTTTTCTGCCAAAGCCTTTTCTTCGGCGGCCTTACGTTCAGCAGCAGCCTTCTCTTCAGCAGCTTTTCGTTCAGCCTCAGCCTTTTGACGAGCAATTTCTTCTTGTCGCTTTTTTTCAGCAGCGGCAGCTTCTTGGGCACGCTTTTCCTCCGCAGCAGCCTTTGCCTGACGAGCAGCCTCAGCCTTAGCAATACTTGCACTAGAACCACCAACTCCAGAAGCAGCGTCATCTGCAAGATTTTTAGCAAGTTCTGCAAGCTTGGAGCTATCCACCCCTTCCAAGCCTTCGTAGCCGCCTTCCTGAATCAACTTTTCAATTCGCTTGGCAATTTCCTCCTGACTCAAGCCTTCCAGGCTACCGTCAGCAGCAAGTTCCTGCATCAATCGAGCAAATTCATCACTGTCCACATCTTCAAGGCCTTCGTAATTGCCATTTTTCAACATCTGGTCAACTCGATTGGAAACCTCATCCTGACTCATATCTTCCAAACTGCTTGCAGAAGCATCTTTGGAAAGATTTTTCGCAAGCTTGGCAAGTTCAGCACTATCCAAACCTTCAAGACCTTCGTAGCCACCTTCCTGAATCAACTTTTCGATTCGCTTGGCAATTTCTTCCTGACTCAAGCCCTCCAAACTACCGTCAGCAGCAAGTTCCTGCATCAATCGAGCAAACTCATCGCTATCCATATCTTCAAGGCCTTCGTAGTCGCCATTTTTCAACATCTGGTCAACTCGACTGGAAACCTCGTCCTGGCTCATGCTCTTGATTCCACCAGCATCGGAACCAGATTTTCCTGAACCGCCAGATTTTCTGGAACTACTTGCAGAAGCATCTTTAGAAAGATTTTTGGCCAACTTGGCAAGTTCAGCACTATCCAAGCCTTCAAGCCCTTCGTAGCCACCTTCCTGAATCAATTTTTCGATTCGCTTGGCAATTTCCTCCTGACTCAAGCCCTCCAAACTACCGTCAGCAGCAAGTTCTTTCATCAATCGGGTAAACTCATCGCTATCCATATCTTCAAGGCCTTCATAGTCACCATTTTTCAACATCTGGTCAACTCGATTAGAAACCTCTTTCTGGCTCATGTTGTTGATTCCACCAGCACCGCCTGCACCAGATTTTCCTTGAGATTGTTGTTGACGTAAAATTTCGTTCATGGTGGCATTATTTCTATTGGCAGCTTCCAGCAGGGCCTTTAAATCATCGAGTCCCTGAATACCATCTAATCCATCAACTCCACCAAGGGCACCACTTTCTGCCAATTTTTGCAACAATTCTTCTATATCTACACCGCCAGTGCCATCTTCCAAGGCCATGAGTGCCATTGCCTCTTCCAACAAGGTCAAGGCTTCTGTGTCGTTGGCGTTTTTAATCAGCAAATCTTCCAATAAATCCAAGGCCCGCTCATATTCCCCTCTATCCAGGTACCGCTGAATCAAAGCCATAGTATTATCTCGCTCTACAGAAGCGGCATTCCCCTTGTTTACCAAGGAATACACACCAAAGCCACCAATACCCAACAGCAACAAGGCAGCGGCAGCAGCAATAGCAATAAGAACACCCTTTTTCTTCTTTTTTTCCTTTTCTGGGTCATTTTGCTCAGAGGACTGACTGGAATTCATGCCAGTGGCACTGGATTTTTCAGCCCCAACTTTTTCTTCTGTATCATCAGTCCAATTCTGATTCATACTCATATTCAATAACTCCTTCTGAACCTGCATTCATTCCTGTTGTTTCTGTATCTTGTAAGGAAGCTGCCACCTCTTCCAGCAACCGTCGTCTCCGCTCCGCTTCAGCCTCTCGCTGAGCCGCAAGCCGAGCTTCCTCTGCAGCCCGTTCTGCTTCCAATCGTGCTGCTTCCTGACGAGCAGCCTCGGCCTTTTCTTCAGCAATTCGCTGGTTTTCAGCCTGAATACGGGCCTCCTCCTCTTTCATCCGCTTTTCTTCTTGAACAATTCGTTCTTTTTCCTGCTCACGATACACCATCTCCCCCTGCAAGGCCCTGATAATGGCTTCAACTTCTGCCCGCTGACTGCTGTAAGGATCAAGCACCAAATACCGCTGGTAATCCTCCAGTGCTCCCTGCAATTTGTCTTGGGAAAGCCGGGCATTTGCCCTGTTCAAGACAGGAGCAGCATAAGCCGGATCTGCCACTGAGGCTAGAGAAAACATTTCTTCTGCCGTGGCATAATCTCTCATGGCATAGGCAGAATTTCCTGCATTAAAAGCAATGATTCTCTTGTTTGTTCCAGATGCAGATAATCCCTGCTTAAAGATCTCCAAGGATTCAGCATATTTTCCCGTCTGGTAATAGGCAATTCCAAGATAAATATATACTGCTGGAGGTACAGCTAAATCCGTTAACGCTGACTCCAAGTAGGGAATTGCCTCTGCAGGTTTATTTGTGGAAAATAAATTGTATCCTGTTTCATAGG
>JAZQSR010000276.1:0-6947 GCA_045630225.1 Treponema sp.
TCCTTCCATACCTCATAAAGTTCTCTATAGGTAACTTTTTGTGTAGTTGTGTTAGGAAGGATGGTGGGAACATCTTGAGATAGTTGATTTTGTACCTCTTGGCTCGTAAGGATGGAACAAAGGATAATCAAGACAATTATCAAAAAAGCCCTTCGATTTTTGAACATCAATCCTCCTAAAAAACAAGTTTATCCTAAAATAATAGTGATTTTTTTTCAATAAAGATATATATTTAGCTATCATGATTTTGCATAGAAAATATTCTATTTTATTCCAAGTAATTCTAGGGATTGTATGTGGTTTTTTGAATGGAGTATCAAATCTCCAGCCTCTGTGGAAATTTCCTCTGTACAATGATACCATCTTTACCATTCTCGCCTCCTTTTTTGGCTGGATTAGTGGTATTGTTTCCGCTTTTACCTTTCATACCCTTGTTCCTCTTATTCCCATATTTGAAACAGATGGCTATCTTGTTTTTTTCTTTGTCTTTTGCAGTCTTTCCATCGTTGCTATTGTGCAGTTATATCAGAGAAAGAAGGATCGATTGCTATTTATTGACCTTTTTATCCTCATTTTTATCATAACCATGGTGATTAGCTTGGAAGGAGCCCTTATTTTTAACGTGCTCTATAAATTATTTGAATACCAAGAGCCCATAGAGTCAAAAAAGATTACCTATCTCATGCTACAGCAACAAATACCTTTGTTACTTTCTGCTTGGTTTGCCAGAGTGCCAGTAAATCTTGTAGATAAAACCATTGCTCTTTGTGCTGGATATTTTGGTGCCTTGGGATTGGATAAACTGCTCTACAAGTACTTTCCAAATAAATTTACCATTGCTGACGCTGAATAGCCCTGTATCGTTACAGGGTATACTTTTGAGGCAATAGCCTAGTGGTACTTAAAATATTCCTCTAGTTGCAGGCGGTTTTCTACACCAGTTTTGTTGTAAATTCGAGAAAAATAGTTTGCAAGGCTTCTCTCTGATATTCCCATGATTTGGGCAATTTCTTCGTTGGTGAGTTTGGAACAAAGATGCTTGATCAACTCCTTTTCCCGACGAGTTAAAACTCCCATAATGGAATTCATATTTACATAAGAAGCAATTAAATCTTGCTGAATAAAGATTTTTCCCTTTGCCACTGAATCTAGGGCTTGTTTTAAAACAGTAATATCTGCATTTTTGCTTACATAGCCCAAGGCTCCCACGTCCTTATCCATTACATGGGCAATAATAGAACCTGTTTCATGGCTGGAGTATACAATACTTTTTATGCCCTGTTCCTTTAGTAGGGGAATGATGTCATATCCATAAAAGAGCTCTTGGGAATTATTTGATTTTTTGAAGGACAAATCCACCAAGGCAATTACGTTGTCTTGTGAGTCTGGAGCATACTCCTTTAAAAAAGCCTGCACTTCTTCAAAAGAAGCAAGCTGTTTTTCTACCTGCCAAGAAGTATTTTCTCGTATCCAACCAGCAAGCCCTTCTCGCACCATGGGATGATCATCGATAATAATAAGTTTTTCCATGGATGCTAGTATATCACACCAGAGTGGTGAAATATAGAGTCTGTATACATCAAAAAAAGATGATAAGATTCACTAAAAAGTAGTGATAAAAATCACTAAAATAAAGTATAAAATTCATCAAAAAAAAGTGTATAAATACTCACTACAAAAGAAATTAAAAATGATATAGTGCCAGCACAAAACAAAGAAAGGAGATTGCAATGAAGAAGATTATTGCATTGGTGGCTGTAGCTCTTATTACAGTAAGCATGGTTTGTGCTCAGAAAGGAATTGCTGTTGGTGGTGGTTTGGGTTTGCACACGAATCAATCTACAAAATTTTATTTTGATGGTGCTAAACCAGGTGGTGGTTGGCAGGGAAGCCTTTTTGGCCGTTATTATTTTCCTTCCTATGAACCACTGGGAGTGCAGGTGGAATTGAATTTGGCTAGTAATGGAGAGGCGTATGCGGGGTATACAGGTCTTGACCTTCCTATTTTGGCAACCTATGATTTGAATGTATGGCGTTTTACCTTTACCTTTAAATTGGGACCTCATTTCCATTTTGCCCTCTCTGAATTAAATGATGGTGGTTTTCCAGCTCGAAAGTATGGTAAGACAAGTGGATTTTCTTTAGGTATGGGTGGAGGTGTTATGACTACCTTTAACATCAACGAAAACCACGGTATTGGAATTAACCTCAACTATCTCCATGACTTTATTCCTATCAAGTGGAATGATGCAAAATTCATGTCTCGTGGAGCCATTGATTTTGGCCTCTACTACCAGTATAAGTTCTAGTATATAAAAATAGTTCTTGTTCGTGGTTGTTTTGTAAAAAAGCAACCACATAAACCTCCCTGCCTGTACTGGATTTCTGGTACAGGCATTTTTTTATCTTAATTCACGTGTTTTTTACAGGAAACAGCCGCCATACAGGGGGATATTTTCCATCCAGCCTTGATTTCTGTAGGGTAGCAGGGAAAAGCGCAGTGCTCGGGGCGGATTGAATTTTTCGCAAAAGGCTTTGAGACTTTGGGAATGAACATTCGTTTCTGCCTTTACTTCAATGGGAACAATCTGCATTTCCTGCTGAATCAAAAAATCTTGCTCAAAAGTTGCTTTTTCACTTCCATAATAATAGGGGGTGTAAGATGTTTCGCAAACCAATTGTTGCAAGACATATTGCCTGCTATCAAACAAACACTTAAAAGCCGGGGAAGGGGCAACTGGGAAACATGTTGCTTCTTCCCCAACATTTTTTCTGACCTAAAACCAGTAAAAAACTACATTTTTTCTGACCTTACTTGCCAACATTGCAATACTTTCCTTGCTGTGGTATCCTTTGGAACAGGAGAAGTCTGAATGGGAAGTATATTCTTGTATCATGGAACCTCTGATAAAGTTGTTGTACCTACCTATGGTTATGGAGATGAAAAACATGATTATGGCAAAGGATTTTATTTGACAGAAAATGTTGACTTGGCAAAAGAATGGGCAGTTTGTAAAGTTAACGGTATTAATGGCTGGGTTCATAAATACATCTTGGAAACAGATGGTTTGAAAATCCTTGATTTTCAAGAAAAAGATATTCTTTCATGGCTTGCGGAATTGATGAGGCATCGTGATGCAGCAGATTCTAAATTCAATGCACGGTATAATCATCGTGATGTAACTGCAAGAAAAAAAATGAAGGATTTAGTAGATTCTGATGCAAATAAAGTAACTAGGGTGTTTAGCACTCTGTTTAAGGGGTAAAACATGCATGCATACTCAGATGTGTATTTGGATGATGTGGTGGAAAATCAGGGTAAGCTCTTTGATTATGTGGCACAATCTTTCCCGGATAAAGATACCCAGGATTTTATACAAAGCTACATGAAAAGTAAGACCCGCAAAAGTATTGATGAGTCTCAAGCCTACGTGAACACCATGATGGCAAAAGAATTGTGGGATTATTTTTGCAAGACGGAAAACTATACCTTAAAGTTTGGAAAAGCCATGGATGGTTTTATGCCCGATTGGATTGGTGAATTTTATGCGTATTACCAGTGGTTTTATAATATTCCCAGTGCACAACTCATCGAAATGATACCTCTGGACTTTTTGATGAAAGCATATTATGGACTTCATGATCTGGAACTGGAGTTGGCGGTAAAAAAAATTGGTAAACAGCTATAAAACTTTGTGGCTCCATTTTTTCTGACCTAAAACAATCGAAATATTACATTTTTTCTGACCTAAAACCAGTAAAAAACTATATTTTTTCTGACCTTCTTGCCTAACATTGCAATACTTTCCTTGCTGTGGTATCCTTTGGAACAGGAGAATTGCATGAGAAAGTTTCAAGTTGTGGCACCCTATGAACCTTCTGGAGATCAGCCCCAGGCAATCCAGCGTTTGGCAGAGGGCTTTTTGCGGGGAGATAAGTACCAGACCCTGAAGGGTGTTACTGGTAGTGGAAAAACCTTCACCATGGCCAAGATTATCGAGGCGGTGCAAAAGCCCACCCTTATCATCAGCCACAACAAAACCCTTTCTGCCCAGCTGTATCGTGAGTTCAAGTCCTTTTTTCCCCACAATGCGGTGGAATACTTTGTGTCCTACTACGACTACTACCAACCAGAGGCCTACGTTCCTGCCAGAGACTTATATATAGAAAAAGATGCTTCCATCAACGATGAAATTGACCGTTTGCGTCTTGCTGCTACCTACAGCCTCATGGAGCGGCGGGATGTTATCGTTGTGGCCACCGTATCCTGTATTTACGGTTTGGGAATGCCCGACCTGTACAAGGAAATGAGAATTCACTTGGAAAAGGGCCAGGAGCTCGATCCCGCCGCCTTTGCTCGCCAGCTTATCGGCTTGCAGTATGAGCGAAACGATGCCGTTCTTGACAGAGGCCGCTTTCGTATCCGTGGAGACGTGCTGGAGGTATATCCCGCCTACATGGAAACTGACGAGGCCTACCGAATCGAGCTAGACTGGGATCAGATTGTGCGGATTCGCAGGTTCAACACCATTAGCGGAGACACCATCGAAGAGCTGGATGAAACCACAATTTATCCTGCCAAGCACTTTGTTGTGCCACCAGAAATGCTGAAATCAGCAGCAGACAGAATCAGAGGGGAGCTGGAGGATCGGGTGGCAGTGCTGGAGCGAGAAGGAAAGCTTTTGGAAGCCCAGCGGCTTAAAACCCGCACCACCTATGACCTAGAAATGATTACAGAAATGGGCTATTGTCCTGGAATCGAAAATTATTCTGGCCCCATTGCCAACCGTGAGCCAGGGCAACCCCCCGCCACCTTGCTTCATTATTTTCCTAGCGATTCCCTGTGTCTCATTGATGAGGCCCACGTTACCGTGTCTCAAATTGGAGCCATGTACGAGGGAGACCGCTCCCGCAAGCAAAACCTCATTGACTTTGGCTTTCGTCTGCCTAGTGCCTTGGATAATCGTCCCTTAAAATACGCTGAATTCGAGTCCATGGTGAATCAAACCATCTACGTTACTGCCACTCCACGGGAGCAGGAAATCAAGCGGAGCACCCAGGTGGTGGAGCAGCTGATTCGTCCCACGGGCTTGCTAGACCCCATTGTGGAGGTTCGTCCCAGTGAGGGCCAGATGCACGACATTTACCAAGAGGTAAAGCTGCGTATTCAGCGGAAGGAGCGGTGCCTGCTTTTGACCCTCACCAAGAAAATGGCAGAGGATTTAACGGAATATCTGGATGGCTTAGGTCTTAAGGTACGATACATCCACTCTGAAGTGGAGACTATAGAGCGAGTGGAGATTCTCAAAGGGCTGAGAACTGGTGAGTTCGATGTGTTGATTGGAATTAACCTGCTGCGAGAAGGAATCGACCTGCCAGAGGTGTCCTTTATTGCCATCCTTGATGCTGATAAAATCGGCTTTCTTCGTTCTGCCACCAGCTTGATTCAGATTATTGGTAGAGCGGCTCGTAATCAAAACGGCATGGTGGTAATGTATGCCGACAGAATCAGCGACGCCATGAAGGAAGCCATTGACGAAACTCGCCACCGCCGAGCTGTGCAGGAGCAGTTCAATCTGGAGCACGGCATAACTCCTTCCACTGTGTCCAAGGCTATCGAAGATATTCTGGTGCGGCAAAACGAGGAGAAAAAGGCGGCGGTGGAAACTGAAACTGCGGTGTTGCGGAAAAACGTCAACCTCTTTGTGGCCAAGGAGCGAAAGAAGCTTATTAAGGCCTTGGAAAAGCAGATGGAAGAATTTGCCGATTGCCTTGCCTTTGAGGAAGCCGCCGCTGTCCGAGATGAAATTGCCGCCATTAAGGAGCAGTACGGAGACTAGGAGATCCCGCCCCAAAGTACAAGCTTGGGGAGGTTTCTTTTACATGGGAAGGATTTCTGGATGAAGTAAAAATTCAATCAAATTACAATGTAAAATTCCATCGTCATCAGTGAAATGTGAAGGAATATCATTTTGGATAATGATTTTTGCAAAGAAATCTTTTGTCAGTTTTAAGGAATCAAGCTCAGCTTTAATTTTTTCATCTGTATTCATTTGCCATGCCGATTGAATGTATAACCGTTTGTCCCCCTGATTTACTACAAAGTCTATTTCTTTTTTTGCATTGGCACCATTTCGTCTGTCTACAACCACTCCAACATCTACGGAATATCCTCGAATCAGCAGTTCATTATAAATAATGTTTTCCATGATGTGGCCAGTATCAATTTGGCGAAATCCTAATCGAGCATTTCTCAAACCTATGTCTGTGAAGTAATATTTGTTTGGATAATCAAAATAATGCTTTCCCTTTACATCGTACCGCTTTGCTTCGCTGATTAAAAAGGCATCCTTGCAATACTCGATATAGTTGCTTACTGTGTTGGTACTGAGCTTTTCTTTTTTTACACTTTTGAGAGAATTTGTGATATTGAGTGGATTGGTAAGAGAACTTATAAATGTACTTAAAATATTTAAAATATCCTTTAGAAGATCAGGTCGTTCAATTTGATTTCTTTCCACAATATCTTTAATGTACAATTCGTCAAAAAGATTTGAAAGATAATTCTTGAATTGTTCCTCCGTCTTCAAATGCAAGATGTAGGGGAGTCCCCCATAGATCATATAACGGTCAAAATTATCCCTTTTATCTCCTCCAATGGCCATATTGAATTCTGCAAAACTTAAGGGAAACACATGGATTTGAGAGGAACGACCTCGAAATTCAGTTGAAATATCTTTTGAAAGCATTTTTGAATTGCTTCCAGTGACATACACATCAAGATTCTTGTAATCTTTAAGCTCATTCAACATATCGTACACAGTAACTTCAAATCCATCATTGTCTGGGTCTGGCACAGAATAACAAAATTGAATCTCATCAATAAAAAGATAAAATCGTTCCTGTTGTTGAGAAATGATACTCTCTATAAAATCTGCCAAGACAAT
>JAZQSR010000277.1:0-40589 GCA_045630225.1 Treponema sp.
AAAACTTTATTTCACGCCCCAGTTTATGCTGGGCAAATAACCGAAAGAAAAATGATTTAAACGAAAAAAAGACCAGCGGAAAATTTCTTGCAAAAGGAATTCCACGCTGGTCTTGTTCCAGATAAATTTATTGTAGAAAGAATTTCTTCTGTGTTCTGTGTTCTGTGTTCTGTGTTCTGTGTTCTGTGTTCTGTGTTCTGTGTTCTGTGTTCTGTGTTCTGTGTTCTGTGTTCTGTGTTCTGTGTTCTGTGTTCTGTGTTCTGTGTTCTTCAGAGATTATATCGTGGAAAAGGTAGTTGTCAAGCGGGGTTCTGCATTACTTGAAAGATTTTTTGTGTCTGAAAACATGTTTACTCCAGTGTTATGGGCTTTTACGATACAGAACCAACTTAGATGATTGTTTTATTTTGTTCAATTTGTAAGATTTGTCAAGGCTCTGGGGGAAGATTTTCGTTTTTTATTGCTTACCATGTGTAAGAATTTCTCTTGCTTACACATGGTAAGAGTCCAATCTTACACTGTGTAAGATTGCCTTCTTACACAAGGTAAGATTACTATCTTACACACAGTAAGATTTAGCTCTTACACTCTGTAAGATTGAGCACATACACAGTGTAAGATTCTCCCCAGATTTTGCGTAGCAAAATCCAAGACCTGAGGCTCTTCCTCAAAGGCTCCATCAAAGAAAACGTTTACAAAAAACTCCCACGTTCTACCCAAAAACGCAGTTTTTTTCACTTCCAAGTCTATAATATTTATGTAAGAAAAAAACTTGGAGACTGAATGGAAAATCAAACCACTACCAAATTCAAACCATGGGAAGACCTAGACATTACTGACGACTTTATTTTCACCCGAGTTATGCGAAACAAAAAACTCTGTCGTACCTTGCTGGAAATGATTCTCAAGGTTAAAGTGGGCAGAATCAAGTTCCTCACCAGCCACCACGCCATCCAGATTGACCCCAACGCCAAGGGAATCATCATGGACGTGTATCTCAAGGATGAAAACAAAGTCATTAATGTTGAGATGCAGGCTTCTAACCACGGAGACCTTCCCCACAGGGCCCGCTACTACCAAGCTGCAGCCGACATCGACACTACACCAAAAGGCTCCCAGTACAGTGACTTGAAACAAAACTACGTTATCTTTATCTGCACTTTTGACCCTTTCCACAAAGGCAAACCTTTTTATACCTTCCAGAACTACTGTATCAATTATGGTGAACCAATCCTCCTAGAAGATGGTACTGAAAAGATATTTCTCAACACCACCGCCAAAGACCTCAGTAACCTTGACCTAGATTTACGCTTATTTTATGATTATATCAAAGATAAAGTTGCACAAACAGCCTTCACCAAGGAGCTGGATGAATCCATTGCTCGAATGAAGCAAGAAAAGGAGGAGCGAAACATGTATCTTACCTACACATCCCGCATGATGGAGTGTCGCCGTGATGGTTATGAAGAAGGTTTACACACTGGCCGGGAAGAAGGCATTTCCATCGGGCTAGAACGTGGAGCCTACCAGAAGGCATTGGAGACGGCTCAGTTAATGATCGGGTTGGGAATTCCACTAGAACAAGTTCAACTTTGTACAAACCTTCCCCTAGACGTGGTACAAGGTTTAATTCAAAACCAGTAGTTCAGAATTGTCCTGACTTGGAGCAGTACGTGAAGTTTCTCAAGCTCATAGACAAGTCAAAATCAGATGGGCAAGCACAGCCCCCTCACTGAGAGTACATATAAAAAAACAAAAGCCAGGGCTTCATCCAGCACCTGGCTCTCAAGTTCATATATTTTATTCTAGATCTTCCCGTTTGGAAACAACCTTGCTAATCAAGCCATACTCCAAGGCTTCTGTGGCAGAAAGCCAATAATCACGATCCGTATCCTTGGCAACCTGCTCTAGGGGCTTACCTGTTTCTTGGGCAATAAGGTCATTAATCTTGGCCTTTGTTTTTTCCAATTCTTGAGCGTGAATTTCAATATCTGTAGCCACACCTTTAATACCGCTCAAGGGCTGGTGAATCAAGTAATGGCTATTAGGCAAGCCCACTCTGCGAGACTTATCTGCTGCCAACAAAATCAAGGCACCAGCGCTGGCTACCAAGCCCATACCGACACAGTATACAGGAGCCTTCACAAAACGAATCATATCAAAGATAGCATACCCTGCATCTACATCACCACCAGGAGAATCAATGTAGATGTAAATAGGTTTATCAGAAGCAGCTTCCAAAACAAGAAGTTGACGAACAATTTTTTCTGCCAATGCCTTGTTTACTTCTCCAGACAAAAGGATCTGCCGTGTTTCAAGAAATTTTTTATTCATAACTTCAAAGATAGACTCCTGAGTCTTTTCATCCTTGTCTTTTTCTGAATCTAAATAAATCATCATAACTCCTCAATTCTCTGAATTTAAACACACCTCCATCTCATTGGAGGTATTCAAGCAAAATGGTATCTTTATCAATATACAAAAATCACCATGAATTTTCAAGTTTTCCTTCAGATAGCAACATCAAGGAAAATTAAGGATAATTTTATATCATTTTTCTTTGACTTCTTATTTCTTTAAGGTTATAATAGTTCAAATATTTACATACTTTTTTTTCGTACTTGAATATTACCAGTTAAAAATAGTGATATTCAAAGATTGAGGAGGAAAACATGTCTACCAGATATAAAATGCCAACACAGGCGGTTATTTTTAATTATGCAATTTATATGACCCCTATATTATTCTTTCTTTTTGAAGTGCTATTAACTGGAACTATTCCCGCAAATATGCTGGGAATTTTTTTTGCTAATCCATTTGCCATTATTCATTCTATACTTGCGGTAACATGTCCAACCATTTTTTACTCTCTTTTTCAAAAAAAGATTGCAACCTACGATGGAACTCCAGAAACTATGGTAATAGCCAATAAGGCAGCTCTGTTGTTTTCAAAGCTATCTATTTTAATTCCTGTACTTTTAGGTGTTTTTCCCCTTTTTACAGCTAAAACAATGGCAGAACTAAACCCTACTGTCATTTTCATGCAATCTTTCGGAGCATGTTGTTTTACCTCCTTGGCATCCTATATCAAGTTTATACAGGTTTTTGAACAGTCCCTGAGCCACATCCCCCTGACACAGGAATATACCTCCATTCCCTTAGTATTGCGAAGTACCTTGGTAAGTTTTTTTATCTGTGCAGGAGCAATTATGATTATCAGTGCCCCACTCATCAATTTCAACAGTGCTGCTGGTATTCAATTCGAGCTTACAAAACTCATTCCCTTGTGCATCTGTAGTTTGATATTAGGTTTGATGGACTTTTTCCTCTTGATGTTCGCCATTGCCCGACGATTAAGGTCCATTAGTACAGGCTTGGATGAATTATCGAAAGGAAATCACCAAAAGGCCCTCGTTCCTATTCAGTCTCGTGATGAAGTTGGTCTTTTGATGAATGATGTTAATGGCTTTATCTCCTCCAATAAAGAGACTGTTACCTTGGTTACAGATTGTATTAACACCTGCAATGACTCCATGTCCCTTCTTACGCAGCGAGTGCAAGCCTCAAACGCTGCGGTAGGAACAGTACTTACCGCTATTTCCCAAGTAGAAGATGAGGTAGAAAGCCAAGCAACAAGTATTGACCACACAAAGACTTCTGTTAATCAGATTTCAAATCTCATTAGTAACCAAAACACCAATATTCAGAGTTTGGCCACAAATGTTACCGAAGCCTCCGCAGCAGTTGAACAAATGGTAACAAATATCCACTCAGTTTCTCAAATTCTCAAGAAAAATACCACAACAGTATCACAGCTCAGTAATGCTGCCAGTGAAGGACAAAAGACGGTAGAAGTAGCTGTAGCCTCATCCCGCCAGATTTATCAGGAATCAGAGGGATTGATGGAAGCCAGTGAAATTATCAAGCATATTGCAGAGCAAACAAACATGTTAGCTATGAATGCCGCTATTGAAGCTGCCCACGCAGGTGATGCAGGAAAGGGATTTGCCGTTGTTGCAGACGAAATCAGAAAGCTGGCAGAAGATTCCAGTTCCCAGAGCCTTACCATTACCAACCGCCTCAAGAACTTGGGAGACACAATCAATATTGTTTCTGAAAATACCCAGCAAGTAGAACAGCACTTTACCACCATCTTTGAATTTGCACGAATGGTACAAAATCAAGAAGATGTTATCATGCGTGCTATGGAGGAGCAAACCTCTGGTAGTACCCAAGTGTTGGAGTCTATGCGAACCATTCACAACCTAGTACACCATGTTAATGAAAATGCAGAGTCCATCTTGCAGGGTAGTAAAACTATTGACCATGAAATGGTTAAGTTGGTGGAAGTTACCGACCAGATTACTACTGCCGTTAACAGCATCTCTGACAGCACAGAGCACGTTAACGAAACCTTGGACACAACAAATATTGAGCTTGCTCGCAACCAAGAAGTGATGAAACGGCTTTCCGACACAATGGCTCACTACAATCTCTAAGCTGTATAAAAAGCCTGGGAAACTTTCCCAGGCTTTTTCAAAGTTGCTTTATGCCCAAAACAGCCATCTTCTTGCGATTCCATGGCTTTTTCTGATATACTAACTCATACCTATATGCGGAGTGTCCAATGACAAAATACATCTTTATTACTGGCGGAGTTGTTTCATCTTTAGGAAAGGGAATTGCGGCCGCCTCCTTGGGGCTTATTTTGAAAAGCCGTGGACTGAAGGTTGTAAACCAAAAATTCGATCCATATCTGAACATAGATCCAGGAACCATGAATCCCTACCAGCACGGAGAGGTTTTTGTCACAGATGACGGTGCCGAGACCGACTTGGATTTGGGCCACTACGAACGATTTACCGATGTAAACCTGTCCCAGAGCAGCAATACCACTGCTGGCCGTGTTTATCTTTCCATCCTGAACAAGGAACGAGAAGGAGGTTTTAACGGAGGCACCGTACAGGTTATTCCCAATGTTACCGATGAGATCCGTCGCAGAATGATGCTAGCTGCAGAGGAAACTGGTGCTGATGTCATCATCACTGAAATTGGCGGTACTGTGGGAGACATTGAATCCCTGCCTTTTATCGAGGCAATTCGTCAAATAAAATACGAGGTAGGTGTGGAAAATTGTGCCTACATCCACCTGACCCTCCTTCCCTACATGAAAAAAGCCCAGGAGCTTAAATCAAAGCCCACCCAGCATTCCGTGCAGGATTTGCAGGGATTGGGAATTCAGCCAGACATTATCATGCTCCGTAGCGAGATTCCCGTTGATGCAGGCACACGGGAAAAACTGGCTCTTTTCTGCAATGTTTCCACCGACTGCATTATCCAGAATTTGAACGCCAAGTCTATTTATGAAGTTCCATTGATGATGGAGCAGGAAGGATTGGGAACTGTAGTCTGCCGTGTTTTAGGTTTGGAGGACAAACCTTCTCAGCTCCAAGACTGGGCTGCCATGGTAGATCGTTTCTATCATCCTGCAAAAACCATTCGCATTGCCTTGGTGGGAAAATACATCGAATTGCATGATGCATACCTTTCTGTGGTGGAATCCTTGATTCACGGTGGAATTGCCGCCAACGTGGCTGTGGACATTGATTGGGTTGATGCAGAGGAATGTACCAATCCTGAAGCAACCGCCCAGCGACTGAAGGATGCTCAGGGAATTATCGTGCCAGGTGGATTTGGGGTCCGTGGTATTGAAGGAATGATTCAGGCTGCCCAGTATGCCAGAACCCACAAGGTGCCATATTTTGGAATCTGCCTTGGAATGCAGATTCAGGTTATTGAATTTGCCCGTAATGTCCTTGGTATGGCTGGTGCTAATTCCAGCGAAATGGATAAGGACACTGCCTACCCTGTTATCGATTTGATGAGCGACCAGAACGGAGCAATTTTAGGCGGTACCCTGCGTCTTGGTAAATATGAATGTACCCTTGCAAAAAGCAGCTTAGCAGAAGCAGCCTATGGTAGCTCCAGCATTTGGGAGCGTCACCGCCACCGCTACGAGTTTAACAATAAATATCGTGAAGCCTTTGAAAAGAGTAGTCTTCATCTCACTGGTATTAATCCAGAGCGGGATTTAGTTGAAATTGTAGAGCAGGAAGATCATCCTTGGATGGTGGGTGCCCAGTTCCACCCTGAATTCAAGTCACGTCCTAACAGAGCTCATCCCCTGTTCCGAGAATTTATCGCTGCTTCTCTAGCGAATTTGAATACTACTTCTAATTCATAGGAATCGAAATGGCTTGGCAGAAGATTGTTGTATTGAATTTTGAAAATCAGCATGCTCATAAAATAACAAAGACACTGAGATTGTTGGGATATCATTCAGAGATTCAACAACCTTCTACCTCCGTGGACGCCTTAAAAGGGGCTACAGGAATCATCATTTCCGATGGTCCCTATTCAATAAGCTCAAACACACCAATCCCCTTCAACAAGGAAATTCTGTCTTTGGAAGTTCCCATTTTGGGAATTGGATTTGGGCATCAGTTATTGGTACATTTAAGTGGAGGACAGGTAGGAAAGGCCCTTATTGGTGAATTTGGTCCAGCCCAACTGCGTCAAGATCTTTCTACCTACAGTCCCCTTCTCCTAGATGTGGAAGAAACTACAACGGTGGCCATGGCTCACCAAGATGAAGTCCTTGAGTTGCCACCTGGCTTTGAAGTAGTAGCTTCCACCAAGGTTTGTAAGTTTGCTGCTGTCCAAGATTTGAACCAAGGTCGATTTGGTTTTCAGTGTAATATCGAATCAAACGGAACAGAATGTGGAAAGGCTATTTTAGAGAATTTCATTCATTTCTGCGGTATGGAGAAAAACTGGGATCAAGATATTGTTCTGGAGTTGATGCTGGCAAAAATCCGTTTTACTGCAAAAGACAAAAAAGTACTGATTTTCCTTTCAGGAGGCGTGGACTCCACCGTAGCCTTTACCTTGCTAAATAAATCCCTTGGGCGAGATCGAGTTTTAGGTATCCATATCGACAATGGATTTTTGCGAAAGAATGAAAGCAAGGCCATTGCCACAAGATACAGGAACTTTGGCTTTACCAATTTTGTGGTTGCAAATGCATCAGAAAGTTTTTTGAAGGTAATGGGTAAAGAAATTGACCCCAAACGAAAACGCTGGCTCATAGCAGCCTATTTCCGTCATGTGAGAAATAAGATGATGGAAAAATTGGGGCTTAAGGAAGATGAATGGCTGGTAGCTGTAAACACCCTTTATTCCGATAGCCGCCCCTATCTTAATGATAATTCTGCCAGTGTTCCCCACCACAAGGCGGTGGGGGAACAAGCCCTCATTAACCGAGGAGCTATACTGGAACCACTAAAAGAATTATATCGAGATGAGGTACGGGAGCTTGGGCGACGTATGGGCTTACATGATGAAATGGCACACCGTCACCCCTTCCCTGAGCCTGGCTTGGCAATCAACGTGTTGTGCAGCACTGGTGAACTTTCTGACAAAGAGCAAAGTCAGCTTGCTCAAACTCAAGTAAAGGTGCTGAATCTCATTAACAAAGAAGGAATGCAAGCGACTACAGCAACTATCTTGCCTGTTAGAGCTGCAGGTATAAAAGGTGGCAAACCAGTTTCTGGCTTTCCTGTGGTACTTTCCTTTGATTCAACGGGACCAAGGAACTGGCTCACCATTTTGCAAGCCACAGAGAATCAGTCTGAATTGGAGCCTGTAGAATTATCAGAAGAAAAAAAGAACGCACCATGGTATCACATTCCCCGCTGGCGTGTATTGGATAGAATGTCTCACTTTATTACCGATGCCTTAGAGGAAGTAAACCGAGTAGTGGTGAAACTCTACCAGCGGCCCGAAACTGACTTGCGCTTACAGGAAGGTTATTGTGACAAGGCTCGTTTGGACCAAACTAGAGAAGTAGACTTCATTGTGCTAGATGAGCTCAAGCGTTTTGGCTGGTACGAAGAGATTTTCCAACATTTGACCATAAATCTTCCTTATGCTTCAGGGCCTAACCATTGTAGTATTGTGTTGCGTCCAGTTGATTCTGAAGATGTTATCACCGGAAACTTTTCCCGTATGCACCACCTGGTTTTAGACGCTATCATGAAGAGGATTATAGAATTGCCCTTTGTGGATGCGGTGTATTATGACATTACCAACAAGCCTCCAGCACGATTTGGATGGGAATGACGTTTGGGCTACGCCCAAACTTACAGAGTTTTGCGGTGCAAAACTCTCGGGTTGGATGCCAAAACTCTTAGAAAGAAAAATCCCCACCGGTTTGGTGGGGATTTTTTATTTTAAATTATAGATTAAATGTGTTGTACCAGCCAAGGAAGGGCTTTTTCAAATTTAACACCATACCAGTGGGACTTGTCATCCAAGGTGGCCTTCATGGACTCGATTACAAAGTCGGCACCAAGAGCAGCGGCATCAATCAGGGATTTGCCACGGCACAGGGCACCTGCAACAGAGGAGGCAAATACGTCTCCAGTTCCGTGCATCTGGGCATTCAATCGTTTGCGGAAATAGTATTCCAACTTAGTTCCGTCATAGCATACACAGCCCAAATCCCTGGGATCGTAGCACACACCAGTCAAAAGAACCTTCTTTGCCCCCAATCCCATGAGCCGCTCCAAAAGCCCTACTATGTAGCCCTCGTCGTAATCATCTGACTCAAAATTATCGCCAACGTATTTCTCGTTCAACAAGAAAGCTGCTTCTGTGAGGTTGGGCATAATCACGTCGGCACCTTTGCAAAGCTTGGCCATTTCAGCAGGGAAATCAGCATCAAAACCGGGATACAGCTTGCCGTGGTCTGCCATAACAGGATCTACAATCCGCAGGGCACCGGGATTGGCAGTTTCTTCCATAATCTTCAGAATCAGCGGAATCTGAGCTTTGCTTACATAACCAGTGTAGAAGGCATCGAATTTAAGTCCCTCCTTGTTCCAGTGGGCCAGAATGCCTTCCATGTCGTCAGTTAAGTCACGGAAGGTAAAGCCAGAAAAACCAGCGGTGTGGGTGGAAAGCACGGAGCTAGGGAGCACCGCAGTCTCAATGCCACAGGCTGAAATAATGGGCAATGCCACTGTCAGAGAACACTGTCCCACACAAGAAATGTCTTGGATTGTCAAAAGTCTTTTGTCCATTAGATTACTCCTCAAAGGCAGGCTCACGTGAAAAATTGTGGCACAAGAAAAAATCCTGCCACCCAGAACTTGCCAGCGGGCTTAGAATATACAAAATCTGGTATGATGTATATATTCATTTTTCAGTAATTTTCATATAATCAGATTGTGATTACCATGGATTTTTCCCAACGGGGAAGTGAAAGCCTTACAGATTTTTTGTATCTTCAGTTGAAAAATCAGATTTTGGAAGGAAGTTTAGGCTCAAACCACAAGCTTCCCTCAAAACGAAGCCTTGCCTCCCATCTTGGAGTCAGCGTCATCACTGTGCAGAACGCCTACCAGCAGCTCATTGATGAGGGCTACGTGTATTCCCAAGAAAAGCGGGGATACTTTGTGACAGAGCTAGAAGCCTTTTCTGCTACAGAACCAGTAAAAAATCACCATGGAGGCTACTGTCCAGCAGGAAATCAGCAAAAATCAGGCTTCAACGAAGGGATTTATCAAAAATCAAACCATATCACACAGCTGTTTCAAGAAGCAGGAAAAAACAATGAAATCAATTTGCAAGCCGCCCACATTCACCAAGAACTTTTTCCCTTTTCCCAGTGGGCAAGTCTCATGCGAAAGGTTTTGCATGAATCAAAAGATCGGATTCTCTCTCCCCTGCCCCCTCAAGGCTTGCTAGAATTGCGTCAGGCCATTGCCTCCTACCTAGGAACCTTTCGGAACATGAAAGTGCAGCCAGACCAGGTGGTAATTGGAGCGGGAACAGAATACTTGTATTCCCTCACCTTCCAGCTTTTGGGAAAGCAGCTCCATTATGGCGTGGAAAATCCAGGATATCTTAAACCAGCCCAGATTATGGACGCTATGGGCATGAAGTGGACTCCACTGGCCATGGACAATGCAGGAATCATGATACAAGAGCTGGAAGAAAAACACATTGATGCAGTGCTGGTTTCTCCCGCCCACCACTTTCCAACTGGCATCATCATGCCTATAAAGCGACGACAGGAACTTTTAGCCTGGGCTCGCCAAGATTCCCACTTCATTTTGGAGGATGACTACGACAGCGAATTCCGCTTTACCGGCCGCCCCTTGGAAACACTTTTTTCTCTAGATGCCACTAGCGACAGCCAAGGGCAAGTGATTTACCTGAACACCTTTACAAAAACCCTCACTCCATCCTTACGAATCAGCTACATGGTTTTACCTTGGCATCTAGTACAAAAGTTTCATCAGCAGCTGGGCTTTTATTCCTGCACTGTTTCCAGTATTGAGCAATTGACCCTCGCTCGCTTCATTCAAGAAGGACATTACGAAAAGCATCTTTCCCGCAAGAAAAACCACTATCGCAACGTGCGGGACAACCTCTTGTTTCACCTAAGCAAGAGTCCTATGGCAGCAAAATTTTCCATCAGCGGGAAGGATTCTGGACTCCATTTTTTGCTGAAAATCCAGACAAACCAGCAAGAAGAACAACTGAAAAAAAAATTAGAAGCAATAGGAATTCACGTGGCATTTTTGAGCCAGTACCATCATTTTTTTGAGGGCAATCAAGACGATGCCACCAATACCTTGGTTATCAATTATTCAGCCTTAAAAAAGGAACAAATTTCCCAGCTAGTTTCACGGCTTTCCCAAGCTCTGTAAAATCACCTGTTCTACCCTTGAGAACGAAAGCTATCTTCTGTACAATGGGGAGCGGAGGAAGCCATGAACGTATGTATCTTGCGGGGAAGCCCCCGAAAAAATGGAAATACCAACAGCCTGTTGGTTCCCTTTGTAGAAACATTAAAAGAAGCAGGGGCCACCTGCTTTGATTTTGACCTGCACACCATGAAGCTGGAAGGTTGTGTAGCCTGTTGTTGTTGTCAGAAAAGCCATGAGCAATTCAATTGTTCTCGAAAAGACGACTTGCAGCAAGTGTTTGATGCCATTATGCAAAGCGATTTAATTGTTTTGGCCACACCAATCTACAGCTGGTTCTGCACTCCATCCATGAAGATTGCCCTAGACCGCTTGGTGTACGGAATGAACAAGATTTACAGCCCCAACCCAGGCCCCCGCTTGTGGGAAGGAAAATCCTTGGCCATGGTTATCAGTTGCGGATACAAGCCAGAAAAGGGAGCCGATCTTTTTGAAGAAGCCATGGTTCGCTACTGCAAGCACTCCCGCCTGAACTACAAGGGAATGCTGGCAGAACGTCACTTGGGCTACCACGTGGAATTTATGGACGACGAAAAGGTGCAACATGCCCGTGATTTTGCCAAGAAATTGCTAGAGGCTTAAAACAGGTACCAGTTCTCCTTCACTAGTTGTTCTTTTCTTGTTTTAAGATATAATAAATACACTGACACGTACAATGGTTTTGGCATCATTTTGTTCACCTGTATTCATTTTGAATAAAACTGGTGCCATCCATTCTCACAAAATGGGAGAAAAGTTATGGAAAAAGTTGAATGGCAAGATGCCTATTGTATTGATGTAGATGAAATTGATGTGCAACATCGAAAACTCTTGTCTATTGTGAATGAATTTTTTGATGTAGCAACAGGTCATCCTGCAGATTATCCTATCAAGGTAGGACGTTGTTTAAAAAAATTGGCAGATTATACCCACTACCATTTTGCTTCAGAAGAAGTGCTGATGGAGCGATATCAATTTCCCGGCATGAGCCAACACAAAGAAGAACACGAAAATTTTGTTCTGCAGCTTTCTGCAAAGGTTCCTCAAATTGCCAGTGGAAATCAGGCCATGGGACAGGAATTATATCAATTTCTGCTGGATTGGATTGTAAACCACATTGCTTACTCAGATAAGCTATGGGCAGATTACGTTATTGCAATCCAGAAAAGCCCCGAGGAAGAAAATCGCGTTTATCGCCGTCCTGGGGCTATTCCCTTCTTTTCAAAGCACTAAGCCGTGCAAAATCTGGAAGGATTTTAGTCCAATAAGGGGATTAAATCTCCGTAACCAGCGGCTTCCATCTGGCTTTTGGGAATAAACTGTAAGGAAGCACTGTTGATGCAATACCGCAATCCTCCTGCAGCAATAGGTCCATCGTCAAACACGTGTCCCAAGTGAATGTCTCCGCTACGACTGCGTACTTCTGTTCGCACCATACCGTGGCTCGTGTCCACCAGTTCGGTCACTAGCTCCGTGGTAATGGGTTTGGTAAAGCTGGGCCAGCCGCAACCAGAGTCAAATTTATCGGTGGAAAGAAAGAGGGGCTCTCCAGTGGCAATATCCACGTAAAGTCCTTCCTCATGATTATCCCAAAACTCATTGAAAAATGGTCGCTCTGTGGCAGCATTGACAGCAACCTCATACTGCAGGGGAGAAAGCCTTTCCTGCAACACTTCATTACTGGGGCGTGGATATCGCTCTTGCTCCAAGGAAGGTAGCTGGCTCACCGCTTCTTCTGGTTTTACTGTTTCAACCAAATTGGGAACTAAGCTTGTATCCACCGAAGTTGCAGCCTTTCGGAATTTATCACGACTAATATGGCAGTATCCAAAGGGATTTTTTTCAAGATAATCCTGATGATATGCTTCTGCAGGAAAGAAATTCCTTACAGGCTCCACCTCCACCACAATCTTTCTGTCAGTGGCAGCTTGCTTTTCTGCAATAAAGTTTTGGGCAATCTGTCCATCTGCCTCATTTGTGTAATAAATGCCAGTTCGGTACTGAGGCCCACGGTCATTCCCCTGCTTATTGATGCTATACGGATCGATGATGTCAAAATACAGATTCAGCAAATGGTTCAAGCTCACCACAGATGAATCATATATCACCTGCACCGTCTCGGTATGTCCAGTGGTTCCTGTACAAACCTCTTCGTAACTAGGATTCTCCACAGTTCCTTGACTATATCCTGACATTGCATCCAACACTCCAGGCACCAGAGCAAAATACTGTTCCACACCCCAAAAGCATCCTCCTGCCAGATACACTTGAGAAGCAGCTTCATTACTTAATGATGTATCTTTTTTTGCAGCATTAATTTGACTTACCATGTTTTCCTCCTCAATACAACTAAATGTTCCAAACAAAATACTGAAAATCAAAAAAAACATCCAACTATTTTTCTTTACATTACTCATATAAGCTCCTTGAAATTATCATCTGATTTAACAAAGCTACACTTCCTTAAATCAATTTATCTTAGATTCAAGGAAGTGTATTCGTCTATAAAGATACTATTTTTTTACTGTATTCGTGTCAGATTCCTCAGCATTTTTCTCAGCTTTTGAATCCTTTTTAGCTTGTTTTTCAGCTTCGGACTGGGACTTTCCAGAGGCAGAAGTTTTATCTTCTTCGCCCTGCTTCTTGTCCTTAGCAGCAGTCTTTGTAGCTTTGGGCTTCTTTACTTCTGGAGGAGGAAGCAGTTCACACAGTTTGTCTGCACGATACTCAGCTTTTTTCTGAGCATCAGCAAGAATCTTTGCCACAGCCTCAAGTCCGTCCTTAGTAGATTCAGCCAAGCCTCCACCCAAGTAGGCAGGAACTGCAACAGCATACCACAGAGCATCACTCATAAGCTCTTGATTGAACCACAGTACATTATCAAACAGGTTGATTCCTGCCACTGCACTGGCAGCCTTACTATGAACAATGGTGTCCACCATAATTCCAGCCACCTTCTTTACAACCTTGGCATCAAGCTTTGTAGTTGCATCCTTTTGCTTCAGCTGGCTCAACAAGTCCAAGAAGGGGAAGGTTACCACCATGGTTTTCAGTGGCAAACTGGTGGCTGCCACAGGAATGCCACGATTCAGCAACAAGTCCTGCAATTTTCGCTCCAAGCCCCACAAGGAAACCAGGGCAGCAGCATCTTTGGCAGTAGCCTTGTTTCCCAGCACAGATTGGAGACTGGCAGCAACCGCCATTCCTGCAAGCATTTGAGTGGCAGCAGGATGGGACAGAATGCCTTGAGCAAGACTTACCTCAAAGGTTGAGTTTTCAGCAACGACTTCAGCAGAATCAAGCTGGGAAGCAGTTTCTGCAACAGGCTCCTTTGTACCAGTTTTGGCAGTTGTTTTTGCTACTGTTTCACGGATACTGGAAGCTACAAGCTCTTGTCCTTCAGCAAAATGCTTCAGCAACTGGGTAAAACTCTTCTTAAAGCCTGCCCAAAGCTTTTCCACGGAATCCATCTTGCCACAAAGTTTTCTGTCTACAACCTGAGAAGCACCATAGTTTCCTTCGATAAATTCATTTGCCACAGCAAACCAATTTTTCATGGGCTCTTCCATAGCTTTGATAATAGTAGCTACAGTAGGCACCTTTACCTTGGCATTTTGCTGACCGTAGGTCAATTGCACTGGTGTCATGCCGAAAATAGCCATCTGATCAAGGAATTCTGGAGAAACAACGGCGGTAAAGGCCTTGTACAAATCCTTTAAGAAGATTTCACGCAGGGCTGTTTCAATGTCGGAAACACCGCTTCCTGCCAAGGTTTCGCACAGTATACGATACTTGCCAGTTTCATCATCTGTTACCTGAGAAATATCCATCATCACCTGGGTTTCAAAGCCGTTCAAGTGGAGATACAAGCCATTGTTACAGATGTCAGCAGCAGAACGAATGAACCACAAACCACTTCGCTGCTCTCGGAAGATGCAGTAGTTCTTGGGATCGGGATTCAGTCCCAGAGCATGACCAATGGAGCGGGTTTCCATGCGGATTTCATCACCATTGCCAGTTTTTACTGCATACTTGCAGGATTCCTTAATCCAGCCAGAAGCCTGCTGGTACACGTTATTGTAGAAAACAACTGCCCGCTCCGTGCCACAGCGATTAGAATAGGCAAAGACATTTTCGTTGACCTGTCCATCGTTCCACACATCGTAGAAGAGGAAGTTTTCAATCTCGGCAAACAGATAGCGCTTTTTCATCAAGGGGAAGATTTCCCGCTGATGTCTTTGAATCAGATTTTCATCAGGAGTTTCATCCCAATAGGCCTTGGTAAACTCCATGCCGTACTTTTCTGTAAAGCCTTCAATCTGGCCGTGACCAAACATGGGCAAACCAGGCATAGTTACCATCAAGGTACAAACACCAAAGTACTTGTCGTCCTTACCAAACTGAGCCACCGCAGTTTCCTCGTCGGGGTTGTTCATAAAGTTTACGTATCGCTTCAGAATCTGTGGGTCAAATTCGATGGTGTTTTTGATGGTGGAGCGGTACTTAAAGTTTTCCTCCCGCTTTAGCATGTTCATAAAGGCACTGTTGTATACTCGGTGCATTCCCAAGGTTCGCACAAAGTAGCCTTCCATCATCCAGAAGGCCTCTGCCAAAAGCAGGGTGTCAGGTACTTCCTGAGCCACTCGGTCTACCACCTCACGCCAGAATTCGTTGGGAATTCGTCGCTCGAATTCCTCTGGACTCAGAGCATAGTCGGAACGGCTAGCAATATCACCACCACAGCCTGGCTGAGGATACCACAGGCGACGGATATGCTTTTTAGCAAGAACCATGGCGGCATCAAAGCGGATAATGGGGAAATTTCTGGCCACATGGAGAATTTCCTGCATAACTGCCTCACGAGCCTCTGGATTTAAGAAGTCGATTTGGGCAGTGTCGTTCCAGGGCATTCCTGTACCATCGTTTCCGTGATAGATATAACGTACATCTCCGGTGTGATGGTCAACCCGCTTGAACACAACGGCACAGTCGGTTTTATTAAAATAATTGTCCTCAAGATACACCCCTACTCTATCGTTTAGAGAAAGGTTTTCTCCGTTGAAGGTGTAGCCTGGGAAGGGACAATCTCGAGTTTGAACAAAGAGGTCGGGACGGTCGTTAATCCAGTGGGAATCCATACCAGTGTGATTGGGCACCATGTCGGAAGCAAGGCGAATACCCCGCACCCACAAACGGCGGCGAAGGTTGTCCACAGCATCCCAACCGCCTAAGCCCTGGGCAATGTCGTAGTCGTAGAGGCTGTAAGCAGAAGCTGCTGCCTCTGGATTACCGCAAATCTGCTTGATTCGCTTACTGGCATGGGAGCGCTCCCACAAACCGATAAGCCACAAGCCCGTAAATCCACGTTGAGCCAGTAAGTCTAGCTCTTCATCAGGAATCTGATCAAGACGAGTGATTTCCTGCTTGTACTTGCGAGAAAGCTGATCAAGCCACACCAACACCGTCTTTGCCATGAGCACCACCTTGGGCATCCAGTCACGGTCGGGGCTAAAGCGCTCGTACTCCTTCATCAAGGAATCGTAGCTATAGGGCTCCATGTCAATTCCAGCAGTAGGATCAATATTCAAGGGAGCCCAGGCAGCCTTTTCTTCCTCGCTAATCATGTCCATTCCAGACAAGAGTCGAGAAAGCCATTCTCCCAACAAGGCTTGCCAGTGGGTGCGGATATAATCAAGCTGACCTTTCAAGCTGTGGGGACTGAACTTGACTGGTTCCTTGAGCATGGCGATGAGGCTATTTCCATTGGGCCCAAAACCTGGCTGTCCCATGAAGAAGGCTTGAATTCTCCCCCACACAATGTCGTAGAGAAAACTCATCTTCAGATTGTCGTCTCCAAACATAAAGTAGAAGGGCTTGAAGGCAGGATTTTCATTGGCAAGCCGCAACAGAATCATCTCTTCCAAGGTGCTAGCACGATTGGAGCGAGTGGAACCCGTTACTGGGTCAAGTCCCTGCTTTTCCAGATATTCTTGGAAGCCCACCTCTCCACGGAAAATTGCAGTGGGAGGAAAGTCCTTATTAAAAGCAGAAAGCAAGCCGTCTATTGCCTCAGTACCAAACTCATCATCTAGCAATTCCAACAAAACATCAAACACTGACGTGTTGATATCTCGTCGGTACATGGCACAAACGTAGTGAAAAATCTCGTCGATAAGTCCCATGGCATTCAGCTGTCCTGCCTTTACCATGAGCTTACCGGCTTCTATAGGGTCAGGAATTTCTTGGGCCAGCATATCGTTGAGCTTCTTTGCAAAAAGACGTACAGCCTTGGTATTGGAAAGAATCACATTTCCAGTTGAGGCGAAAAGACTTTCGTCAAAATCACATTTGTCTCGAATTTCCCGAGAAATATGAAATTCATTTATGGTCAATGCTGGATTCAACTGGGAATAGTCACCTTCAAATATGGTTAGTCCCTGGTTTTTCTTTCCAAATATCATCATCTATACTCCTTCTTCAAAGTGCTTCAAAACAATTGTTTATGATTTTTTCTTGGCACAAGCTTTTTTTGAAGCCTTTGCCTTTTTGTGAATGGCTACCACTTCCTTAATGGCAGAGTGCAGCTCCTTGTCTTGGGCAAGATCCTCCACCAGCACAGGCAAGCGATAGGTCCAGTTGAATTCATTTACACTGCCAGGCACATTCACCCGCTCCTGCTGAGGGTCGCTGTTGTAATAGGCAGCCTGCAATGCCAAGAAATCCTGAATGGGATGAATGCAGAAATTGCTAGCACTGGTGGCAATGCGGGACAAAAGATAGCGAGCAGTTTCTGGTGTGTAGATGCCCACCTCAATGTCACCTTCATCCTCTTCTGGAGGAAAGTCACGGTAAAAGTCGGCAGCATCCTGCTCTGTAAGCCACCACAACCGCAGGGTAGAAGAATCGTGAACAGAGGCTGTTACCACGCTTGTTTCAGGATAGTCAGCAAAATCTACAAAGGGCTGGCCCTCATCCTGCCACTGGCGATACCAGCGAACAACGCACAACCGCAAAATGGAAAGGTCTCCCAGAACCCGAGGCACAGACTCAGGATTTGCTCCCAAATCCTCGGCACAGGCAATCATCTCTGTGGCAGAAGTCAATTCTCCCAGCAAGGTGCGAGCCTGTTTTTCCCACAAGGTCTCCTGCTTTTTCTGCTTGGCAGCAATCAGCTTGTCCAAGGATTCCTGCTCTGGCTCAGAAAGACTTTTCCAAGCAGTAGTGTCTCTGTAGGTCCACAGGGGCAAGAACTTGTCTTTTCCCAAAGGAAGCAGTGTTCTATTTCGCCAGAATTCAGCCAGACGGTGGCGCACTGGTTCAGGAATGTCCTCCCGCTCCAAGATGTCTCGGTCTCCAGTAATTTCATCCTTGAAAAGCCACAATTCTTCTTCACCGATTCTATCCATCAGCAGATGAAGATAGCCGTGGGTTCCCAGATAATCGTTGTTGTTCACGTCCTCAATGGCACGGGTGGGAACATGGGGCTGAGAAAGCCAGCGGATTCTGTCTTTGTCAAAGCCGGCTTTTTCCAACTCAGCAAGGGTGATAGGGGCAGAAGGTTCGGTGCGGCCCATAATGGCGGTGGTTTCCCGGCTAGAGGTTTCCCAAATGCGGAAAAAGCCCAGCACGTGATCTATGCGATAAGCCTGATAAAAATTGCTGGCACATTCCAAGCGAGATTTCCACCAAGAATAATCTGACTTTGCAAGATTCTTCCAGCGATACACGGGGAAGCCCCAGTTTTGGCCTGTGGGATTAAAGCCATCGGGAGGAGAACCTGCCCGCATGGTTTCATCAAAGAACTCGGGATGGGCCCAAGCATCGGCTGAATCCTCGTTCATCATAATGGGAATATCACCCTTCAGCAAAATTCCTTTTCCCTGTACCGCCTGAGCTGACTGCTGGAATTGTTCAAAGGCACGCCACTGCACCCACACATGGAACAAATGGGCTTCACGCAAATCTCTGTCTTCCCAGCGTGCAAGAATCTTGTCCTGTTTCATAGAACTGTATTTTTTGGGCCACTGTCTCCAGGAAGCTTCCATAAACTCCCACTTCAATTCCATGAACACTGCATATTCCACAACCCAAGGATTCTTGGCAAACCAAGTGCGTAAATCGGAATCAGAATCACTCCACAACTGGGCAATGTCAAGCTTCTTTTCCTCGTAAATCATCTTCAGCACATTGCGTTTTGCGTACCGCAACTGACGGTAATCAAAGCGAGGTGCTCCATCATATGCTTGATGCAGGGCCTTTATCTCCTTCTTGATTCCAGAAGAAACGGCCTTGTATTCAGGCAGGGATTCAATGCTGATATAGATGGGATGAAGGGCAAAGGCCGACAGGGCACTGTAGGGAGAACTTTCGGTACCAGTGTCATTTACTGGCAAAAGCTGGATGAGAGAAAGACCTGCCTTTTTGCAAAATGAGGCAAAGGTCACCAAATCGGGATATTCACCGATACCACAGCTATGCTTTGTCTTAAGGGCACCCAATGGAATGGCGGTACCTGTGAGACGAGGAATTTCAATAGGAGTACTCATACAGAAAATTATACCATAGGAATGGTAAAAGTGAAAGGTAGAAAATCAGCTGATTTTCCTTGTAGGCTTGAGCTCCCACGGCAAAAAAACTGACCAAGGAGAAAGCTCCTTGGCCAGAAATCTAGGAGTTACCTTTCAACAATGTTACTGAATCCACTCCAACCAGAAGCACTAGAGAAAGCAGATTTGCTTCCAGCAGGAACAGTAACCGTTACAGCAGACTTTGTAATACCAGCAAAAGCATTAGACTCTATAGTTGGAGGAGTTGCTGAATTTACATTCAAATTTCTTAAAGTAGTTACCCCATTGAACATTCTATCTCCAATATTCTGGGGATAATAATTAACTTCTATGAGGCCACTCCCCTCAAAGATTTGTTGTCCCAAACTCATGGTACCAGTATATCTAACAGTAGCAATTGTTATCCCAGAACAGCCATAAAATGCCCAACTACCTATTGTCGTTACTGTTGCAGGAAGATCAATCGATGTGAGATTCTTACAAGTATTAAAAGCATTATTACCTATAGATTCCACCTGTGGGACTGTAGCAAATCTAACCTCAGTAATTTCGGTTGTCGAAAATGCTGACGCCTCAATACTCGTTACTGACGCAGGAATATCAATTGGCCCCCTTAAGCCACTCTCCTGAAATCCCCATCCACCTATCGTAGTAATTGTATTAGGAAATATAATGCCCACAATATTTTTGTTAAATTGAAATAAGTTAGGGAAAACATTATTTTCCACCGTTATATTGCTGCAATCCAAAGTTACCTGCGTATTGTTAGAATCATTTTTAATTGCATTAGCAATATCTTTTAATTCAGCAGTAGAATAAGCCCTTGATTCTAAAGTAACAGTTTTCTGGCCACCAGTGAGTGCTGAAATAATATTAACTTTCCACTGAGCATACAAAGTGATGTCCCCAGTAGCGGCATAGCTGGCACTATTAGCATAGCTTGTTCCAGTACCATCGGCAGCTGTATTCCAGTCAACAAATGTATAACCAGTTCTCTGGAAGCCATTAGTAGTCAAATTCTGAGGTATACCGTAGGTAAAGATTTGACTACTGGTAGAACCAGAGGTACTATTGTTACCATTAAATGTTACCGTATAGTTGTTTGGCTGCCACTGAGCATACAGGGTGAGATTTGCATCACTTGTGTAGCTGGCACCTTCGGCATAGTCTATTCCAGTACCATTGTCAGCTGTATTCCATCCAGTAAAGGTATAACCGGTTCTTATCATGGTACCAGCACTGGTAACAGTTGCAAAACTTCCACTAGTGAATGACTGTACCCCAGGCACAGCTCCACCATCAGAACCATTTCCGTCATAAGAGACTGTGTAGGTGTTCAGTTTGTAGGTAATACTTGTCTCCGTACTCTGAATCATACCGTCACAGGTTCCATAGGCTGTGATTGTTGCATCGCTGGCAATTGTAATGACCACAGACTGTCCCTCAGCTCCAATTTGCTCTCCACTGCCGTTCACGGTGTAATGAATGGTGGCATTGGGTGTAGCAGTAGAAAGAGTTACCTGCGTGTTAAAATTAACATTGCCAGCACCAACATCGAAGTGTACAGGTTCCACTTGGTTCCACCGTGTCCACTGAGCATAGAGTGTAATGCTTGCATCAAGTGTGTAACTAGCACCTTCAGCATAGTTTGTTCCTGTACCATCGGCAGCTGTATTCCAGCCATTAAAAGTATAGCCAGTTTTTGCAAGGCTTCCGCTATTTTGCGACAGTGTTACAGATCGTCCTGCTATCTTAGTCTGAGTTTCAGGAACAGTACCAGAGTCAGCCCCATTTTTATCATAGGTAATGGTGTAGGTGGAAACCGTTGTTCCACCACCAGAACCAGTACTTGCAGGGGGATTTGCTTGCCACCGGGCAGTAAGTGTCATTGGCTGGTCAATACTTAGGGGAAAGGAAACTGCACTACCATCACTGAAGCTCCAACCAGAAAGAAAATAGCCATCCCGAAATGGCACATCAAGATCACTTCCAGTAATTAGGCTTCTCTCGGCCTTGTATGTCTCCACTGAAGCTGTTCCCGAAGAAGGAAAAACACCACCATTCCCTTCCAAGATTACCTTATGAGGTGCAATACCAGAGGTAGACAACTGACTGCGAATACCTTCACTATCCACGGCACAAACTGTAATGGTTTTGCCACTTGTACCACGGGAACAATAAATATCATACCCAGCATCTTTTATTTCTTGGGGAATAAATGATCGTAAGTCAGACTCATTAGACATAAGAAGATCAGCCGCGGCAGCTGAATCAAAAAGAACTCCATCCTCATACACCTCAAACTTTTCCACATAGTCTGGATGGGTAGGATCGGTAATGCCTGAAGGCCATGCCCAAAAAATCAAATCGTCCAATTTAGTTCCAGAATTTTGCACTATGTCCCAAGAAGTACTATTCAACCAGGTTAGCTTTTGTTGATTTGTGTCATAAACAAGCTCCATAGGGCTTCGTGGTGGAGTATTATACCGCAAGGTTATGGTACGTGGATCTGCAGCACCATAGCCATTTTCAGTACGGGTGGGAATAAAGGTTACTGTAAAATTTGTATGCTCCAAAGCAAGACTTTCTTCGGTAAGTACCTGAGCAAGGGGATCTATCTGCACCTCCATGGCAGTAGAAGACACAGATGTAACATTTGCCAAGGGTAGAACTGAGGAACTAGCAGAACCTGCAATACGAACAGATTTCAAGTTTTCCTCTGCAGAACCGACTCCTCCATCCAAGCTGTAATTTTCAGGATTGATGATGTTTACCGTGGCCATAACAGTTGCATAGGTAGAAATGGTATCAACTCCACTGGAATTCTTTTGCATTTCAGGACTAGACTGTACAGATACATCCTTCACCTGCACATTTCCTGACCAGTGTTCTAGATATCCTTTCAAATCTTGATACCATAAATGACAGCCAGCAAAACAAGTCAGAATCAAGGAAAACAAAATGACAGCAATAATGCCTTTACAAGAACTCAACTTTTTCATCACAACTACCGTCCAGAAATACACTCGTAAAAAGGGGATTTCCACACTCTACAAAATCCCCATCTCATTTTAAATTATCGTACCATACAATCCCTTCCATGACTAGATGAGGACAGAGATTGCCTTCACCTACACAAAGCCCTCACGCCAATGCCACACAGGTTTTGCCAGCTCATAGGAAAAGGGCTGCACACGATTAAAGTCTGGCAACCATTCTGTATCCTCTACCAATTCCTGATAGAACAAGTATTTAAAGTCAAAGGCTTCTAAAATATCCTGTAAATCCTGAAATTCATCTTGAGAAACTAATCTGTTTTCCAGGGCCGACAATTGATTTTGCCTGCGAGCAAGCTTTTCTTCCTCCTCCACAAAGGGAACGGGAGTGTACTGGGACATGAGGGAAAGATAGGCCTTTCTGTCCACATGCTTTTTGAGCCACTCCAAGGTCAGCAGAGTATCTTCAAAATGACCAGGCAAAAAAAGATGGCGCACAATCACCCCCTGGAGCATTTTATCACGGCCCTTCACCTGCTGAATCTTCAGGGGACTGTTTTCCACCATGAACAAAATGCTTTCCTGGGCTCGCAGAGGATAATCCTTTGCCTTGAACAAGGCTGCACTTGTTTCTGGATTGATGGTTTTAAAGTCAGGAAGCCAAATGTCCACCAATCCCTGCAACTGCTGCAACACCTCCACCTTTTCGTAGGCAGAGGAATTCCAGCAAATGGGCAAGCTCATTCCCTGTAACCGAGCCTCCGTTAATCCAGCTACAATGGCAGGAACTGTATGGCTTCCCGTTACAATGTTGATGTTTTCTGCACCAGCGGCCTCCAAAGCAAGGCACACCTTGGCAAAATCCTTGGTGTCTAAATCGGCACCCATGCCCTGTTGGGAAATCTGGTAATTTTGACAAAAGGCACAACCGAGGTTACAGCCTGAAATAAAAATGGTACCAGAGCCACCATGGACTGTAATAGGTGGCTCCTCCCCAAAGTGCAGGCAGGCCACTCCAGCCCGAACAACAGCAGGCTCATGACAAAATCCAGCAGGACCAGCTGTTCTGGGGACTCCACAATTCCGTGGACACAGGTAACAAGCTTCATACAAAGCTGCAACACTTTCTGGGGAACAAAGATTTTTCGCCACAGCTGCCACTTACAGCACTCCCCTCTCCAGCAACACACCCATGAGAGAAGAAAGCACCTCCATGGGTAACTCCTCTGCCTCAAATCCCACAAAGTCACGCAACACAATCCAATCCTTTGGAGTAATAGATTTGAATTCACCTTCTTCCCCTGCCAAGAATTCCAGCACGTCTGCCAGCCAATCTTGATGCTGTAAGGAGGGTTCTTCTTCCAGCTGTGTACTGGGTACAATATATTCCTTGAACCAGTAATCACCAATGGAATTGGGCAAGTCACCTAAATCCTTATTGTAAGAGGAAAAAAGCTGTGTCACTTGACGGCAGCATGCCAGAGCATCGTACTTTGCACCATCAGCCCGATTCCGCTTGATGATACGCTTAATATCCGCAAGAAATTTATCTGTGTTTGTCATATTTCAAGTATATCAGAAACAACCGGAAATTTTAACGAAAATCTAGTTTTTTCCTTGACTTTTCGTTCAAGTCGGCATAAACTGATTTTATGAACTTAAGAACTGTATTAACACCCGAGACTGTTAATTTGCATCTCAAAGGCACAACAAAAGAAGAAATTATTGATGAGATGCTGGACATCCTGATTTCTGCTGGAAAAGTTACAGATAAGGATGCCGCTAGAGAATGCGTGCTTGATCGTGAACGGAAAATGTCTACTGGCATGAAGCATGGAATTGCTATTCCTCATGGAAAGACAGATACCGTATCTGATCTCGTTGCCTGTATCGGTGTTTCCGATAATCCTGTTGACTTTGACTCATTGGATCAAGAGCCTTGTCGGATTTTTATCATGACACTCTCTCCAGTAAATAAGACAGGACCTCATCTGCAGTTCCTTGCAGAAGTAAGTCTCCTGTTCAAGAGTGCTGAAAAGAGACAGGAAATCCTGAATACCACTGATAAAGCTCAGGTTATCAAGATTTTGACAGAATAAGCATTCTATGCTTTACAACGATATAATCGCAAGATAGACCACTATCCAAGATTTTCTTGAGGTGGTCTATTTTTGCATTCATAGAGAATTATACAGGAGCAGGCCATGAAGCATGAATCCATCATTTCAATCCACGAAGGAACTATTGTTGACAGCCAAGGGAAAAAGCGAATTTTTCAAGGAGCTACTATTTCCCCCTACTCTAAAGAATTTCCTATTCCCAGTATTTCCCAAGCTGACACCTTTTTTACAACATTACAAAAACACAATACCACCTTGCTTCGCTGGCAAATTCTCTGGGAAGATGTGGAAGGCAAAGCTCCAGACCAGTACAACGAAGCCTACCTTGCTGATTTACGAACCTTGCTGAAAAAGGCTGAGGAGGCAGGAATCTTGGTATTTTTGGAGCCAGTGATGAAGGATTGGGGTTCTAGCCTTGGTGGATATGGAGCTCCAGCTTGGACGGTTCCCTTAGCTTCCATAGATGAAGCCTTGGACAACAAGCAAAAGCAAACAATGATGTATAGCTTGTTTTGGGCAGGAAAAAAAATGGCTCCCAATACCTTGGTGGAAGGAGATAATATCCAGGATTATTTACAGGAACATTATATCGCTGCCATGAAACACACTGCCCGCCGAGTAAAGGACTGCAAGACGGTGGTGGGATTTGGCATTATGGCAGAAGGTCAAGTTGGAGACGCAAAGGCACTGGAACTCTTTCCCCTATCTTTTGCAAATGATTGTCTCAAACCCTTTCAAAAAAATTTTATTGCAGCCTTTCAAAAAAAACATAGTCACTATCTTTTCCTTGCAGAAGCCATGTGCACAGGAGAATATTCTACTTGGAAATTTTCTTCCACCTACAATAATCATGAAGCCCATGCTCTGCAAAAAGAAGGAGGCGTCATTCCTGATGTAGATGTAGAAGCATCCAAGGTAATCACCCTTTTGACTATGGAGCCTCCACAAAAACTTTTATCAGTCTTTCTTTCCAAAGACAAACTGAAAAAACAATTTCAAGAAAGTATAAAAAAAACCTTGGGTGGAGGAAATTCCGTGATGGTTGAATTTCCCACATCCCAAGGCTTAGAGTGTGTTCAGGAGGTAGTCCAGGAGGAGGGACTCTCCTATTTTGTTAACATTGCAATGGCAGAATCGCCGGTGCGGGTATAAACCGCTACCACTTCGGACACAAACAAATTGTCCAAACCCTGACGGTATGTCTGGATTTTGGAAATATAGTTCAAAGTGGTTTGTGGTGTCCCGTTGTTGCGAACACGGTTTGTTCCTGCATTGTACATGGCCAAGGCAGAAACCTCGTTTCCGGCTGTATCAAGACAGAACCGTAAATGGGACAGTCCGTACTTGGCACTAACGTAGGGGTCGTAAAAGTCGGCCTCTACCAATGCAGGAAAGGACTTGTTATTCAACTGGAAAACGCCACGGTCAATGGAAGCGTTGGTGTTTTTATTCAAGGCCCGTGGCTTATAGCGACTTTCTGTATAAGCCAAAGAAAAAGCCAAGGATAATGGGATGTTGTTCTTGTCAGCTTCCCGAAGGATTGCCAAAGCTACATCCATATCACCAGTTACATTGGTATAAAACCATTCCACTGCTGTTCTTGTGGGAAGAGCTCGATATAATTCCAGCCCTACATCCAACTGTTTTCCAAAATCAACCACTTCAATTCCAAAGGAATCACTTAAGTCTTCCTCAAAAAAAGGCACCTCTTTTTTTGGAGCCTCTTCAGTAAAGGAAACTTCTATAACAGGAAGGCTTGAGTCATCTTGTGGAACCAAATCTTCAATCATGGGTATTTCTGCAATTGTAGCACTTGTCTTGTCAACATCCTGCGCTGAAATAGAAGGCTCTGTATGGAACAGAACCAAGGACAGGATGGAAAGTGTTAAAAAGAGAAAGCAGAATACCAACACGCCCCAAAAACGAACAAAGGGGTTCAAAGACATATTTTCATTCTGTGTCATAATAACTTCCTGCCCATAGTATTCTACAAATTGAAAAGAAAATCAATACATTTATTACGTTTGATTGCAAATTTTTGAGTTTTTTACGTATTTTTGCAAATCGTTGAAATACTTGCAATTTAATGAAGCTCCTACAGCCTTATTCTGTTCCCTGTCATTGCCAATTCAAGACATTAAAGATATAGTTTATATACACAAAACTTTAGAGAAAGGAACAGGACTTGAGAAAGAATACTATTGCTATACTGTCTTCCTTGGGAATGCTCATTACCACTGCTATTTGGGGCTTTGCCTTTGTAGTGGTAAAGGATACTGTTGATACAGTGCCGCCAGTGTATATGATGGCCTTTCGCTTTACCATTGCCACAATAGGTTTGGCCCTAATCTGCGTAAAAAAAATCAAAAAAATAAATCCTTCTATTCTCCTTCATGGAGGAATTATTGGAATTTGTCTTTTCTTGGCCTATTTGCTCCAAACCATTGGGATTCAGTACACTACAGCAGGAAAAAATGCCTTTCTCACCACCGTGTACGTTATTTTCGTGCCACTGATTCTCTGGCTCTTTACCCGCAAGTTCCCAGGAATCCGCATTATCATTGCCTCCATTCTGGCACTGGTGGGAGTGGCTCTTTTAACCTTGCAGGATAGCTTGATCATGAACAAGGGAGATGTAATGACCTTGTTTTGTGGTATTTTCTTTGCGTTGCAAATTATTTTTATCGCACATTACAATGCTACAGAAGATGCAATCCTCTTGACCATAGTGCAACTGGCAACAGCAGCCCTTTTATCTTGGATTTTAGCCCCCTTCTTGGATGGAGCTGTTCCCTTCTCACAACTGGAAAATACCAGAACCTTGCTTTCCATCTTGTACCTCGGAATTTTCAGCACCTTGCTGGCATTTTTGTTGCAAAATGTGTGCCAAAAATACACCCATACCTCCGTGGCTGCAATTATCTTGTCCTTGGAAGCCTTCTTTGGAGTAGCTTTTTCATGGATTTTCCTAGGAGAAACCTTAACACCAACCATGATTGTAGGCTGTGTCATCCTCTTTCTCTCTATTGTATTTGCAGAAGTGGACTTATTTTGAAGTAGCCACCCACACACCTTCCCAACAAGTCATATCAGGGGGATTTTCCAGCAATTCCTGACACTTTGCCACGTAATGGGCGGCAGGAGCATCATCCTTTTGGATGGCAGAAAATGCTGTCAAAGCTTCTTGGAATTTTCCCTGATAAAAGAGCTGTAGGGCCTGGGAAAAGGCTTCTAAAACAGCTTGCCGCCCTGCATATTCAGTAGATGTCATGGGCTCAAACACCGTAACGGCTTCTTTTTTTCCCACCACAGCCACACGAGCCAATTCTCGGAAGCATAGATCCGTTCCAAATTCTTGGGCTTCTTCTTTGCTGGTGGCACTACACATGGAATAAGTGCCAAACTGCTTGTTCAATCCTTCCAAGCGGGCGGCGAGATTTACGGAGTCTCCCAGCATGGTGTAGTCAAAGCGGCTGGAGCTTCCCATGTTACCCACTACCGCATCCCCAGTGTTAATGCCAACTCTCATGTAAAAGGGACCACCTGCCCGCTGCTCTAATTCAGGACGTAATTGGGCGAGCTTGTCCTGACAGCGAATCATGGCTTCCACCGCTCGCCGTCCGTGGTCGGGGAGCTCTACGGGAGCATTCCAAAAGGCGATGATGGCGTCACCTTCGTATTTGTCGATGGTGCCTCCTGATTCAAGCAAGATATCTGTCATCTGGGAAAGATAATCGTTCAGCAGAGAGGTAAGTTCTTCTGGACTTAATCCCTCGGAAATGCTCGTAAAACCCTGTACATCAGAAAAGAAAATGCTGATATGACGACGCTCGCCCCCCAGCACCAAGCTTTCTGGATGGGCAATCAAGGTGTCGATAACAGCTGGGCTCAAGTAATGACGGAAGGCTGACTTAAGGTAGCGTCGTTGCCGTCCTTCTTGCCGGTAGGAAATAAGCATGGCAGAGAAAAAGGCCAGTATTAGGGCCACCAAGGGAGGCATCATGGGGAGAACAAAGCCTGCATTAAATGCAACATAGGAAAGTAGCATAAAAAGCAAACTAAAAATCACCACCGATGCTACAGCCACTAGGATGTTCAGCTTGTGGAACCGAAAAATCTCTCCCAAGGACAGGGGAAGGGCTCCCAACAGGGCAAGTAGCACCACTAGCACCACCTTCACAGGAAAGGAAACGGGTTTTAGGAAGGAGTCTTGCAGATAATTATCCAGCTGAGTAATGTGAACTCCAACTCCAGGATAGACAGTGGAAACTGGAGTTGTGCAAATATCAAAGAGGCCAGGAGCATAAAAACCAAAGAACACGTACATATCCTGGAACATTTCACTTTCCAGCAAGGGCTCTTGGCCAGCCTGAATGGCATAATAGCTTTGCAAGATTTGCCCCGCACTGTAGGGAACATAGCTTTCTAGGGAGGGCTGGAACCGCAACAGACGTCCTTCAGATGGCTCCAACTCTGGGTCAGGCCCCTCTTCTCCAGCAGCAAAGAAGGAGGACACCCCCAAGGTGGGTATCAGATAGGACTGGAAGGGACGATAGGCCTTTGCTCGGCGGATTACCTTGTCCCAGTCGGAAGAACCTGTAATATTTCCTAACACTGCAGCAGAAGCAGCGATAGAATCTATAGGAAAGAGCAAGTTTTCAGTAGAGGCAGAATCACCAGCTGTAGAAAAATTGTCAAGATTTTTTTCATTTTTGAGGGGAGGCTCAGGGAAGGATTCATTCCAATGAGAGGCATTCCCTTGAATTGTATCAAAATAAACAGTTTGCACCACACGGCCATAGTCAGCACAGGCTTGAGCAAAGGCCTCATCATCTTGGGGACCGTAGACGGAGGGCTCGGTAAAAAGCACATCAAAGGCCACCGATGCCGCCCCGCCCTGGTTAAAATAAGAAACGATATCGCCGTAAGCACTGCGAGGCCAAGGCCAAGACCAGCCCAACTCCTGCTGGGCCCAGTCTAGGCTATCTTGGTCAAGTAATATTACAGCGATTTCATCTGAGGGGCGGTGGGAAGGAGCAGTCCGAACCATGCGACTGTCATACAACATATTTTCTGGACGTTGAAAAAGAGAAAACCCTTCCAACAACAGAACCACCACGGTACACAGTACCAGGATGGATGCCACACGAATTAGGTGATTTTTAACTCTTTTATGTTCCTTCCCCATACTCACTCCTTAATAAATAGCCATCATGTGATTGTATCGAGCAACTCGTGTTTCAGGCACTGAAATTGCAGCATATTTCTTCAATTTTTTTTCTACCTTCTTCAGTCGCTTGTCAGCAGAGGGATGGGTAGAAGCAAAGCCACCAGAAGACTTTGGCTGACGAACCTTTAACTCATTCAGCATTTCTTTCATGGCGTGGGGATTATATCCTGCAGCAGCCATAATTTCCAATGCTGTTTCATCAGCATCGTACTCTTGAGACTGGGAATACCCTGTATTTACCATGGTAGTAATAACACCGTTAACAGATTCATCAAAGGCATTTATCACTTCCTTCATCTCTCCATCTGACAAAACAGTGAGGGAAGAAGTTGCTGTTGTTAAGGCTGCATTTGTCCAGCGGTCTCCCTTGATGGCCTTGATTCCATGCTGCAACTGAATATGGGCAATTTCATGAGCCAAAACAGCAGCAAGAGCATCCTCGCTGGTGGCACATTCCAACAAGCCACGAGTTACCAAAATATGGCCACCTGAGGAAGCAAAGGCATTAATCTGGTCTGTATCCAGTACCGCCACGTAATATCCCTTGTACAGCTGAGGGCGCTGGGAATTCATAGCCAAAACTTGGCACACCATGTTTACGTAATTAGTGAGTTCTGGACTGTGGAACACCTTGTAGGAGCCTAACAAAGATGCGGTGACAGAGCGACCAATGTAATATTCCTGTTCAGGAGAAATGGGGGCACTTGCTTCTGCAACAGCAGCAACAGAATCTCCCATAGCAGACAAATTATCATTTCCTGTAATATCACCAACAGCAGCGGCCAATCCTCCCATAGATTTCATCACAGCACAGGAGGAGAACATAATGGTCATCACTAAACATAATGGAAGAATCTTAATAAATTTCATTTTTCACCTCTTGAACCGTCAGACAGTTTTCCATGCTGGATGAATTCCAGAAGTCCAGACTTATCAATGGGAGTTGATTCAATGTCATCCACCATTCGATAAATAGCAGCAGTAGCTTCTGTTGTATACAGAGCTTCTACTTCAGCAGAAAATCCCTTTCCTGCCAAAGCCAGCTCATCTGCAGAAGCGGAAACACGATTGAGACTATCGTCAGCAAGAATCTTCTTTTTAGTAAGACTAGAAGCAGGAAGCCAACCAGAAATCTTACTGTTGTCCTGACTTTCCACTTCTATCCATTTGCCAGATTCTTGCAGAATTGTCACCTTAGCACCGTAGGGCAAAAAACCAGCACCAGCAGCAAAAAATCCTGTACCAGATTTCAGCTCTGCCTCTTCCACATTTACATACATCGTATCACCAGCTTTGGCCCACAGTACGGCTCCAAAACAGAACAAAACACTTAGTATCAAAAGTCTTTTTTTCACCTTATCCTCCTTGAAAATAATTGTACCCTATTATATCACAGAATAGCACTTTTACAATTAATATAATCCTGCTATACTCCTTTCCTATGGAAAAATTCCTTGCACAACTTATTGAATCATTGAATGGTGGCACCACTAACAAGCCCCTTTCAAATCCTATCACCGTAACAGAATCAGAGGGAAAAACCCTGATACAGAATTTATGTTTTGATTCCCGTGCTGTTACAGCAGGTAGTCTCTTTTTTGCACTGCCGGGAACCCATGTTCACGGAAACAATTTTATTCCCCAAGCCATAGAAAAGGGCGCGGCGGCAATTTTATATCAAGATCAGCTTCCTTCTCAGGTAGAAGCAGCTATTTCCCAAAGAAAGCAAAAGGGCTTACCAGTGCCACCTTTGGTGCAGGTTCCAGATACTCGCTTTGCCATGTCTCCCATTGCAGACTGTTTTTATGATTCTCCTTCCCGCAAGCTCATTGTAATTGGGGTAACAGGAACTGAAGGAAAAAGCTCCACCGTGTCCTTTGTGTGGCAGCTTTTGCGACGAATGGGAAAAAAGGCAGGCTTTATTTCCACGGTGCAATATTCTTTGGGTGGAGATGCCATTGCAAACCCAGAGCATCAAACCACACCAGAGGCTCCCATTGTTCAGCGACAGCTATACGAAATGCTGGAAGCAGGTTGCCAATATGCGGTGGTAGAGTCTTCTTCCCACGGCCTTTCCCCCAGAACCAACCGCTTGGGAGATGTGCTCTTTGATGGAGCCCTGTGGATGAACGTAACCCAGGAGCACTTGGAGTTCCACGGAACCTACCAGCAGTACCGTGACGACAAGGCTAACTTGTTTAGAGCCTTGGATAAGCATAATCACAAGAAAATCATCGGTGGCCAGGAGCAGCAGGTTCCTGCCTTTGGTATTGTAAACCTAGAAGACCCAGCTGCCAGTTACTTTGTGGAGGCCACCAAGTCTCCCGTTATGGGCTTTACCAGCCAGGGAGAAGCAGGCCGAGGAAAAGAATCTGTAGCAGAAAACCCACCAGCCATACCCATTGTGGAGGCCACCAACATCGGCGTGGGGCAGGATGGTTCTGGCATCAGCTTTACCATGAAGGGTACCATTCCTGCTTTGGAAGGAAAAGAATTGGCAGTAGAAGCTCCCACCAGCGGTGCCTTCAATGCATATAACATTATGGCAGCCTCATTGGCAGTTGCCACCGCCACCGAGCTTCCCCTAGAAGCAGTTGTGGAGCAGGCAAAATCCTTGGAGCCAGTAACAGGACGAATGACTGTGGTAGATTGTGGTCAGCCCTTTGAAGTAATTGTGGACTATGCCCACACTCCTTCATCATTTGAAACCATCTTTCCTCCCCTGCGACAAAGAATTACTGGTAAAATCTTTGTTATCTTTGGTTCCGGAGGAGAGCGAGACACCACTAAGCGACCTGAGCAGGGGCGAATTGCAGCCCATTGGTGCGACGTGGTGGTGCTGGCAGACGAGGACCCCCGTGGAGAAGATCCCGTGGCGTTGCTGGAGGACATTGCAGTGGGCTGCAGACAGGAGGGAAAGCAGGATGAAGCTTCTGGGCTTTTGATTATTCCCCATCGGCAAACAGCCATTCGCACTGCCTTTGCCCAGGCTCAACAGGGGGATTTAGTGTTGCTTTTAGGTAAGGCCCACGAAAATTCCATTATTTATAAGGATTTTGTCATGCCCTACGATGAAATTGCCGAGGCTAGAACTGCTTTAGCAGAAATGGGCTTTGTAAAAAAATAGACTTGAAGCAAAAAGTCAAATCAGAGTTAGGAGTGAACATGAATATTGCAGTTATTTACGGCGGACGTTCTGGAGAGCATGAAGTTTCTATTGTATCCGCCACTTCTATCGTACGTCATCTAGACAAAGAAAAATACAACATCACCCTCATTGGCATTTCCAAGGAGGGTCGCTGGTTCTATCAAGACCACACCCAAATAGGCCACATCCGTGAACAAGAAGATGCACTGCTGGAGATTCAGCAGGATGGTCACCGTGAAGTAATGATTGTTCCCGGTGGAGGTTGCACCAATGGAATCCGTGTGGCTGGTGCTGGAAACATCTTTGTAAACATCAGAATCGATGCTGCATTTCTGGTACTTCACGGAACCTACGGAGAAGACGGTACCATCCAAGGACTTTTGGACATGGCATCGATTCCCTATACAGGCTGTGGTTGTATTTCCAGCGGAGTTGCCATGGACAAGGAAATTACTAAGGCCCTTTGGCATAATGCAGGCTTGCCCGTGCTGCCCCATCTGTGCCTCCACAGTGGTGATGTGGCAAAAACAGAATGGGATTCCGCAAAACTACAAAAACTGGTAGCATCTGCAGAAAAGGACTTTGGCTATCCACTTTTTGTAAAGCCTTGTAGTGCAGGAAGCTCCGTGGGAGCAGCCAAGGCCAAGGACTTTGAGCAGCTGAAGGAAGCCCTACAGGAAGCCTTTAAGTGGGACTACAAGGTCCTCATTGAACCAGGCTTGAATCCACGAGAAATCGAGTGTTCCGTTACGGGAAATGGTGCTCACTTCTCTGCACTGGCCAAGGACGAAGAAGCAAAGGAAAACTGTTCTTTGGAGGAGTTGAAGGCTGAATTGCAGCAAGCTGAGCTCGACGTCAACAAAGTGAGAGCCTATCTTCCTGGAGAAATCGCCCCCACCCATCAGTTCTATGACTACGATGCCAAGTACAACGACCCAGATGGAGCGAGACTCATTATTCCAGCTGAGTTAACTCAGGAGCTCCAGGACAACATCCGTTCCATGGCCATGCAAGCCTACAAGGCCCTTGATTGCACTGGTCTTTCTCGAGTGGACTTCTTCCTTGACAAGGACAGTGGCAAGCTCTACCTCAACGAAATCAATACCATGCCAGGATTTACTTCCATCAGCATGTTCCCTAAAATGTGTCAGGCAGCAGGACTGGAATACAGCCAGCTGTTAGACGTGATTATTCAGCAGGGACTTGATCGCCATCAGCAGAGAAATTCCCTTCAAACAAGCAGGAGCTAACATGAGCAATCCACATTTCTATCCGCCTGGGTGCAGCATTACCGCTTTTGAAGACATTGCAGGAAAACGCATTACCGTCATGGGACTAGGACTCAATGGCGGTGGCGAGGCGACGGTACGATTTTTGCTGAAGCATGGAGCCCTTGTTACCGTCACCGATATGAAGACAAAGGATCAGCTGGCTCCCACCTTGAACCGACTTTTGCCAGAAATGAGAAAATACGGCAGAAGACTCAGGTTTATTCTGGGGGGCCACAGGGAAGAAGATTTTTCCTCAGCCGACATTGTCATCAAAAATCCTGGAGTAAAGATTCAGGGAAACAAATACCTTGCTTTAGCAAAGACCATTGAAACAGATCTTTCCATCTTTTTGAGCCTCACCAAGGCTCCCATCATTGCCGTAACTGGCAGCAAGGGAAAATCCTCCACCGTTAGCGCCATTCACTATGGACTGAAGGCAGCAGGCTTTAACGCCTTCTTGGGAGGCAACATCACCGTGAGCCCCCTCACCTTTTTGGAGGAAACAAGTGAAGCAACCCCTGTGGTACTGGAGCTTTCCAGCTGGCAGTTGGCAGACTTACGTGGTCGTGGAGTGCTGAAGCCTAAAATTGCCCTCATTACCACCATCGTTCCAGATCACCAAAACTGGTACGGCTCCATGGAAAATTATGTGGCAGACAAAAAACTGATTTATGCAGACCAGATTCCCGGTCAATGGACGATTTGCGGAACAGATAGCTGGGGAGATATCTTTGCCTCGGAAACAAAGGGAAATGTCCTTCGCTATTCCACCAATCCCCAAACTCAAGTTGAGTTTCCCCAAAGTGGCTGGCTTGATGCAGAGGGAAGAGGTTGGGTTTCCCTACCTACCGAGCAATTCCCCAACTTTGCCACCAATGTAGCAGGAAGCAGACAGCCACAACAGGTGCTGGACTCTCTGTTGGTACCTGGCATTCATTCAAAGCAAAATGCCTTGATGGCAGCCCTCGTTTTATCCTTGATTCAAGTGCCACCGCAAAAAACTCTCAATGTATTATCTTTGTGGCCAGGAATTCCCCATCGTCTGGAATATTTCCACCGCTGGCATATTATTCTCAAGGATAATGCAACACAGCTGGAATATCGATTTTACAACGACACCGCTGCCACAGTTCCAGAAGCATCTGTGGCGGCAGCCCAATCCTTTCCCATTCCAGTACAGCTGATTTGTGGCGGTACCGACAAGGATCTAGATTTTACAGAATTCGTCAAACAAATTAAGGCTCATCCTCCTGCAAATATTCACCTATTGCCAGGAAGTGCCACCAACAAGCTGATTCCCATGTTGGTTAAAGAAGGAATTCCCTACCGTGGCCCCTACGAAACCCTAGGGCTTTTGCTCCATGACCTAAAGCTCTGCTTAGAGTCAAGTGCCGCTTGGACAGCCCACCAATACAAAGACAAGAATCCACAATTCTATCCCGTGGTTTTCTCTCCCGGAGCCACCTCCTTTGGCCTTTTTGACAACGAATTCCATCGTGGAGAAGTATTTAAAGATTTAGTGCAAAAAATCTTTGTGTAATCTTGTACCGCTAAAACCAGCTTTCCCCCTCACCCCTTGCTGTGGGTGGGGTGAAGGTGGTACAAGTATCGCTTGATTTTTTGACTGGCAGTTTTTTCAAATTCATCCACACTTTGGACGGAGGCAATGCGAGAATTCTTGTTCACCTGCTTGTTTACAAAGTACTGAATTTCTGACAAAAGCTCCTCTCGCTTGTACAAGAAATCTTCCTTTACCTCGTGAACTGCATGGCCCAAGGCGTGGCTCACAGCAGAGGCAGCATGTTCTGCTAGCTTTACCAAGGCAACCAAACCACCTCGCTCACCTTCCACCACCAAGGATTCTGCCACCAAGGGATGCTGATTCAACACAAACTCAATATCCTCTGGATAAATGTTTTCTCCAGAGGACCCCAGAATCATATTTTTAGAGCGGCCCTTGAGAGAAAGCCAGGGACGTCCATGGCGATTTTCCAAAAGCCCCAAGTCCCCTGTTTTGAACCAGCCTGGGCCGCAGGAATCACGCTCCGTGGTAAAGGCTTTTTCTGTCAGCTGAAAGTCACGATAGTAGCCCTTCATGACATTGGGGCCACGAACAATCACTTCACCAATACCAGTTTGTTTGCTGGGATGCAGAATCCGAAGTTCCACACCCTCCAGCACAGGTCCCACAGTTTCAGGCACCGTTTCCCGTGGCCCGCTTCCAGCCAGCAAGGGTGAAGTTTCTGTCAGTCCATAACCAATGGCGTAGGGAAAATGGGCCCGCTTCAAAAAAAACTCTACCTCTGGATTAAGGCGGGCGCCACCAATGCCAAAAAACCTGATTTTTCTTCCAAAAGCCTTTTTCAGCTGAAGTCCTGCGGCAATGTCCATCAGGCGGCCAGTGACAGGAAGCTTATGGAAAAATCGGCGGATTTTAGTGCCACCCAAGGCAGGAAGGATTTTATGCTTGTAGATTTTTTCCATCACCATGGGAACGCTCAGCACAATGGTGGGACGAACCTTCTTAAAAGCAGGCAACAAGGTGGAGACCGTGGGTGGACGCTCCAAGTAATAAATACAGCTGCCGTTGAGAATCTGAAGCACAAATCCAATGGTAAATTCGTAGACGTGGGACAGAGGCAAAAAGGAAAGACAGCGGTCGTACTTATTCACTCGGTGGATGGTCTGACACTGGATAGCTGTCCACACAAGATTTTTGTGGGTTAGCTCCACTCCCTTGGGAGTACCAGTGGTACCTGAGGTATAGATGATGGAGGCAAGGTCATCTTCCTTCACCTTGATGGGCTTGGGCAAAAAGCCACGGTTCAAGTTGGCAGATTTTCCCCGCAAGGGACTAAAATCCTCCATGGTAAGAATCACTGGCAAAACAGAAGCCTCAATGTCCTTGACCTTGGGATAGAGGGCCTTACTTACCACCAGCATGTCCACTTGAGCATGACGGAGAATTGCTTCCACCTCACTAGTGGTAAAATCAGGCAGCAAGGGAATGGCAATGCCACCACGACACACGGTGGCAAAGTAAAATCCACCCCACTGGGGCATTCCTGCTCCAAAGATTGCCACCTTCTTTCTTGGAGCAAAGCCATTGGCCGTCATGACTCTGGCAAGCCGTTTCATCATGAGCTGAAATTCATGGTAGGTAATGGGCTTATCCTGTACCAAAGACAGGGCTGGCCGATCCCCAAACTTTTCCAAGGTGTTGCGAAGCAAGGCAGAAAAGGTATATTCACCTAAGTCATGGATGGTAACCATACGAAAGCCTCCCTACTAAAGGATAGTAGAAAGACTTCAAGGTTTCAAAACATTTCAAAAAAAAGCCCCCGGCTTAAACCGAGGGCTCCTTTCACTCAAAAGAAATTAGTTCTTGAAGAACATGAGTTCTTGAAGAACATGCGTTCTTGAAGAATATTCATTCTTCAAGAACACTAGTTCTTTGAAGTGTAGCTGAATACAAAGTATCCAAGTGGGGTGTAGAATGCACCGTCAACATTGTCCTGCATCAAGTACTTCTGGGTGTAGAAGTAGATAGGACCAAGAGCCCAGTCACGGCCCATAATCAAGTCTTCAGCCTTGTGCATGGCAGCCATACGAACAGCAGGATCAGCAGAAGCCTTTGCCTCAGCAATAGCTGCATCGTACTCAGCAACAGAGTACTGAGCATCGTTGTTTCCACCACCAGTCATCCACATATCCAAGAAGGAAATGGGGTCATTGTAGTCGGCAATCCATCCGTTACGTGCAATCTGGTACTCACCGTTCTTGCGGTTCTCCAAGAATGCATTCCATTCCTGGTTCTGGAGCTGAACAGTTACTCCCAATTCCTTCTGCCACATCTGCTGCAGAGCCTCACCAATAGCCTTGTGAGCATCGGAGGTGTTGTACAAGTAAGTTACAACAGGGAAGCCTTCACCGTTGGGATAACCAGCTTCAGCCAACAAAGCCTTTGCTTCAGCAACATTCTTGGCATAGATTTCGTCAGTGGTAGGAATCTCCCAGTAGTTACCACCAGTGGTACGGAAGTCTGCTCCAGCAGGATCAGCATCATAGATACCAGCAGGTACGAAACCAGCAGCAGGAACTTCACCACTCTGGGTAATCTGCTCTACGATGTAGGGGCTATCGATAACCAAGGTGAAAGCCTTGCGAACACGCCAGTCATCGAAGGGAGCCTTCTGGGTCTGGTATACAACATAGTAGGTTCCGATGTAGTCAACAATGTTCAACTCGCCAGAAGCCAAAAGACCAGCAACCTCATCAACAGGCATGTCCTGGATGAACTGAAGATCTCCAGAGCGATAACCAGCCAACATAGCGTTCTGGTCAGCCATCAAGCGGAAGGTGATTGAATCAGGTCCCAGGTTAGCAACATCGTAGTGGTGCTCGTTGGGAACCATCTTGATGTAGGAGTCGTGTACCCACTCAGCCAACTTGTAAGGTCCATTGGAAATGTAGTTAGCAGAGTTGTTTGCAGTTGTCCATGTGTCGGGGTTAGCCTCTACAATGTCCTTGCGAACAGGGAAGGTAGCAGGGAATGCACAAACTTCCAAGAAGTAAGGGCAGTCATAGGTGATTGTTACCTGGAAGGTGCTGGCATCAGGAGCAGACACAGCCAAGGTGCTGGGGTCAGCAGCTCCGCTATTTACTTCTGCATATCCCTTAACCATGTCGATCATGTAGCAGTAGTCAGCTGCAGTTTCAGGGTTTGCCAAACGCTGCCAAGTGAATACAAAGTCATCAGCAGTAACAGCCTTGCCATCAGACCACTTTGCATCGGGGCGGATCTTGAAGGTATATGTAACAGTTCCGTCTGCATTTACAGTCTTCTCGTAGGAAGCAGCCTGTCCATTTACCAACTTAGCATAGTTCATGTTGCCCTTGTCAGTGGCTGGATTTCCACCATCAGCCCACTTCATCAAGCCTTCAAAGAAGTGCTGAAGCATAACTGCACCGTCAACAGCAGAGTTCAAAGCTGGGTCAATAGTCTGAGGCTCGGAAGCAAAACAAACAGACAAGTCGAATGTGTCACTTGCAGAAGCAGACGCTTCCTTCTTGCTGCATCCAAAGAAGGTCATGCTAACAACGAGGGACAATCCCAGCACAACCAAGAAAGTTTTCTTGAGATTCTTCATTATTTCCTCTCTAAAAAAATTTTACAACTGAGAAAAAATCACAGTTGTATCATGGAAAGAACTATACCATACACCGCATGGGATGTAAAGATATGAAGATTTTACACCGATAATTCAAAATCTAAACATATTGTTATGTAAACTGCGAAATGTAACAAATAAAGTAGTTTTTGTATGATTGATGTAATCGTTGCTTTACGTCCCCTCCAACCAATCGTTTTTTGCACCACCTTTGGAGCCTCTGGTATCTCCATCCCCTTCCCCCAGGTGGATGTCCATATGGTATCCTAGCGAACATCATCTCGAGAGGCTGAATCCCAAGTTCCATCACAACAGTCTCATCTACACTGACGGGGCTCGCCAATAGCCCACCCTCGCCTTACGCTTCGCTACGCTCAGAGGGCGGCGATGGCAGGCGCCCATTGGCAGCCCCTCCACTTTATCTGAGGGCTACTGGGGTAGGCTTCAATCTTGCGGTCTACTGTTCGTAGAGAGGGTAGATGGGGCTGGATAAAAATAAGATGATTTTTTCTGGAAAAAACACATTTTTTTTGCACCTCCAAACCTATAATCTATATGTAAGAAAAAAAACTTGGAGGAATAATGTTAACAGAAGCAGAATTACAGAAAAAGTGGGAAAGCCTCACCTTTACTGACAACTTTATCTTTTCCCGTGTCATGCACGATGAACACATTTGTCGTCAAGTAGTGGAGCTGATTCTTGGAGTGCGGATTGGAGAAATACGCTACCTTTCCGCCCAAGACGAACATAAAACCGATCCAGATTCCATGCGAATCATCATGGATGTTTTTTTGCGAGATGAGAATCGCATTATTAATGTAGAAGTCCAAACTGGTCACAAAAAAGAACTTCCCAAACGAAGCCGTTACTACCAAAGTGTTGCAGATGTAAGCACAACCGCAACAGGAACCAAGTACCGAGATTTACCAGAAAATATTCTCATTTTTATCTGCACTTTCGATCCATTCGACAGAGATTTTCCCCGCTACACCTTCCAGTACATCTGTAACGAGGATAAACAGCTCAAACTAAAAGACGGTTCCCTCCGCATCTTTTTGAACACCCAAGCCACAGAGCTTTCAACCCTTGACCAGAAATTACAAGCATTTTATCATTATTTGCAGAAGGGGGTGGTGGAATCTGACCTAACTCAAACCATATCAGACAGCATCACCACACTGAAAAACAATTCCATTGAAAGGAGGCTCTACATGACACTTGCATTAACAATGGCTGATGCTCGATATGATGGCTACGAGGAAGGTTTTGAT
>JAZQSR010000278.1:0-15697 GCA_045630225.1 Treponema sp.
CCTGGGCTCCACCAGATAAGAAATCTCCCATCCTCCGATATACAACAGAGGTAAAGCAGTTTTGTTTTTTTAGAACACTCTCTATTTGAAAAACATCCTCTTTGATTTCATCTATAACAGAGGAGATAAACAAGTCATCAAGAGAATATACCACAGTAGACTCCTCTTGAATAATTCCCTCCTGATTTACCTGGTACTGAGGTAATGACAGTGTCTCCCCCCCAGAGGCTAACTCAGAAACCTCAATGTGATGGACAGAACGATAGGGATAAGTCAATGTATCCCACACCCAGTCAACATAATGAACAAGAGAGGGCAGCTCCTCTTCTAAATAAGCATTTTGTCTATTATCTTGAAAGGATGCAGTATCAAAAGACATGGTGTCAGTATACCTTGCAGGAGCAGGAAGAAACAAGCCGTTTATTGAAGTATCTGATGGAAAATACCCAAAAAAAAGCAATGAAACGGAGAGAATGATAGCTGCCACAGCAGGAATAAATAAGGTAAAAGAAGCTACAGAAGAAGAAAGAGACACAAGACCAGCACTTCTAATAGGTACAGGAATGAATCCCCTTGATTTTTTGAGGATCAAATGTTCCAGAATATAACACATGGTCAATGAGGCAAAAATTGTCAGCACAAACAGCAAGCCGTCCTTCCAAGAGCCAATGAAGGTAATAGGAATTCCAGCAAAACCAAACAACAAGATAAGGAAATTCTTTCTAATAGTCTTAAGCATTTCCTTTCGTTTCCAGAGCATACTGCACAAAAAGAAACTATATAAAAGTAAAATAATTCCACAAGCCCCACTATACGAAGGAGTACAGACCGTAAATAGCAAGGGAAAAAAACCAGACATCAGCATAAAATTACGAGCCTGGGAAAGAATTACCAAAATTCCAAAAACAACAAACACTACCAATAAAACAATCCAGGGATAGGAAATCTTTCCTTCCAAACCAGAAGCCTCACCACCTGGAAGTGATTGCAAGGAAGCAACTGCCTTTTGAGCTTGTCGTATTGATGCGGAGGGAACATAAAAGAGCTGAACTTGCCGAGAACGATCAAAAAAATAGTTTTCCCGCTGATTCAAATACGACTGCTGTGAACTTACAATGGACTGAACAGGTGCAAAGGAAGAAAATACAGGTTGCTGTTGTTTTGAAAGACTGATTACATTGTGGATTCCAGCCTCTTCTAGAGTTTGAAGAACAAGTTGCTCATCAAGCTCCACAGGAGCATAGAGTATATTATACCCATGCCATAGGGATGACACTGGAAGACGAATACATACAACAAGAACAATTGCCGATACAAGGGCAAAAAAGCTGGCGAAAATAACAGTCAAGGAAGGCTTCATGGTACATTACAACACAGAAAAAGCAATTCCTATGGCCACTCCCCAAAAACATCCCACAAAAACTTCTGCAGGCTTATGACCTTGAATCTCTTTGATTGGCTTAAACCTAAGGATATCCTTATCCTCCAAACTTTTTCCAATTTCATTTAAAACTCGTGCCTGAATACCACTGGCACGACGTACACCTACAGCATCACGGATAGTAACCAGAGCAAAACACAAAGCCAAGATAAAAATATCTGAATTAATGCCGGAACGAAAACCAATGGTAGTACTCAAAGTACATACCAATGAGGAATGACTAGAAGGCATTCCGCCAGTACGCCACAGTAACAATTCCAACAATTCCTTGACACTAGAGACATGACCACCTAAAAGCTTTATCACTGTCTTGATAAATTGGGCAGAAAACCAACTGAAAATACAAGAGAGAAAGACAGGATTAGCAAAGAGAGACTGTAATTGTCTCAGTGTAGAAGAAATCATATGTATTCTATTTTACTGCTAAGAAGAGTTTTGTCTAGTAGATTCACCATCAAATTTTTTATACAATGCAACAATGGATTTCATTGATTTTACCGCCGATGAAAATGATGCAGGCCGCAGAATAGATAAAATTGTCCGTAGGCTTATGCCTGACCACTCCCTCGGCATGATATACAAATATTTTCGAAAAGGCTTGGTAAGAAAAAACAAGGGAAAAACAAAACCAGAAGAAAAGATAAATATTGGAGACAATATAAATATTGCAGCATTTTTGCTCAACAATGACTCACATTCAGAGTCACAAAAAAATATCTCCAAAAAATCACAAATTCATATTTCTCTCGGTTCAGATTTATTTCTCAACCAGCACATTAGAATCATCAACAAACCCTATGACATACCAGTTCAAGGAGGAAAGAACATTTCCCTCTCTTTGGACACAATCATTAGCCAAGAATATCTCCAGATGCAGCAAGAAAAAGGACGAGCTCTCTCCCTCTCCTTCCGACCTGGCCCCCTGCATCGCCTTGACCGAAAAACTACAGGTATCTTGGCCTTTTCCCAAAGCCTTTTAGGTGCCCAATGGTTTTCCCAAGCCATAAAGGACCACACCATTGGAAAGGAATACCTTGCCTTGGTGGAAGGCCATTTACAGCATGAACAAATTTGGCAGGAAGAAATTGCACGGCAGGCTCAAGGTAAATTCCAAGGCTTTGTTCAGTCTCAAATCAGTAAAGATGGAAAAAAGGCTCATACAAAGGCAAATCCAATAGCTTGGGGTACTTTTCATGGAAAGCACATTACCCTCGTTCACTTGGAAATTTCCACTGGAAGAACCCACCAAATCAGGCTCCATTGTAGCCATCACGGATTTCCCCTGTTGGGAGACACTACCTATGGAGGGAGTACTATAATTACTGGAAACACAAAAAAATCACCCAAGGGGAAGATATCTCAAATACAAGAAAAATCCCACCAAGATTTTTTTCTTCATGCCTGGAAAATGAGGTTCCCCACTACCAATCCCCTACAGCTCCCCCCCCTTGTAGAAGCTCCTCTTTCTGAAAATTTCAGAAATATGATTGTTACACACTTGCCAGAAATGGAATTAAAGGGATATATTATATAGACCCATGAAATTTTCTGATATTATTCTTGCATTTAAAGGTATAACAGTTTTCGCTTTAGTTGGTCCCAGCGGTACAGGAAAAAGTTTCCGTGCAAAGTTGGTGGCAGAAAAATATGGCATTGATGCAATCATTGATGACGGACTTTTGATCCAAAATGATAAAATTGTGGCGGGACAAACAGCCAAGCGGGAAAAAACCTACATGGGTGCAGTACGAGTGGCCCTTTTTGATGACAAAGGCCATCGAGACCAAGTGGCAAAGGCCTTGCAGAAGAACCATATCAAGAAAATCCTTTTGCTTGGTACCTCAGAAAAGATGGTGCAAAAGATTGCCATCAGATTACAGCTTCCTGCCCCCTCAAAAATCATCGAAATTACCGATGTAGCCAGTAAAGAAGATATAGAAACAGCCCAACGTTCCCGATTGGTGGAAGGGAAACATGTTATTCCCGTTCCCTCCATCGAAATCAAGCGGGATTATCCCAAAATCTTTTACAATAAGGTTAAGATTTTTTTCAAAGGTCTTACTATTACTAGTGAAAAGGACAAGAATTCTAAAGTCTCTGAAAAATCTGTGGTGCGACCAGAATTCTCTAAAAAGGGTCGTATAGAAATTTCAGAAGCAGCCATTACCCAGATGGTCATGCATTGCGTTGCTGAACATGACCCACAAATCCGGGTAAAAAAACTTCATATTAAGACTGATGACCGGGGCTACCGGCTAGTGGTTACCATTGACATTCCCTTTGGAACCCAGCTTACTGGCACCATCCACAATCTTCAGTCATATATTATCTCCAATATTGAAAAATATACTGGTATCTTGATTGAAGAGGTAAGCATTATTATCGACAAGATTACTCAAACAGATAAAATCAAGAAAAAATAATCAATTTTTACTTTCAGCTGCCTGTAGCAATGGCGGCTGAAACAGCACTCTTGCTCCGTCTTCTACCAGAATGGCGTCTTCTGCTTACAGCTGCATCGAGCTTATCTCGATTGTGGTGATGTTCATGACCTTGATCGTGAGGTTTTTTGTTATGAGCTGTTGCCATTTTAACAGCACCAATAATTCCCTGATCTTGCTTATCTGATGTTACATTTGACTTACAAGATGAGAAGGCTCGTTTTGGAATGTGGACAGAAACTCCCAACTGCCGCAATACGGTACGAATGGCAAACTCCAACTCCGTTCGCTGTGGATTCATGGGAAGCACAAAATTCCTGCACTGGGCCCACGTCCTGCTATACAATTCAGCAGTGGCAGACTTTTGATCTACCTCAGCCTTCCAATCCGTCAGTCCTGCAGTAAAATCATAGATGAGATAAGAAAGCCGCAATCCAAGGCGTGCAGTGGGGTCACTGGCATGGAAGGCATCAAGCTCTTGTAAGTGCTTGAAATAATTGGCCTTAAATTCACTGTTGGCATACATCATGGCGGTGGCGGCAGGCTGAAGATGCATAAACAGGTCAACCTCCATGGCAGCCCTGATAATATCGTAAGCATGACCACTATTGATAATCTTCATCAACTCCTCTGTCAGCCGAGAGGGAGACACTGGAGAAAGAAGATGGGCTGATTTGCAAATCTTGCGTTTCAGACTGCGGGGCATGGTACAGCCAGTAGTAGCAGCATATTTTACGGCCCGAAGCATACGAACAGGATCTTCTTCAAAAATCCTATCCAAGGGAATGACAGGGCGAATAATCCGCTTTTGAATATCCTTCAGACCCCCAACGTAATCAATCACCTGCTCCTTCAATGGGTCATAGTAGAGGGCATTGAGGGTAAAGTCACGACGAAGGGCATCCTCGTCCATGGTACCAAAGCTATTGCCCACAGATCCGTCAGAAATGGAGCGGAAGGTGCTCACCTCAAAAATCTTTGGACCAAAGAAAACGTGAACAAGGCGGAACCGTCTTCCAATAATTCTAGAATTTCTAAAAATCTTCTTGATTTTTGAAGGAGTTGCATCAGTTACAATGTCAAAATCCTTGGGTTCCTTTTGAACCAATAAATCTCGAACTGCCCCACCAACGATATAGGCATCATATCCATGGCTATGAAGTTGCTTGACTATAAAAAGAGCGTCTGGGTCAATCTTCTGGGGAGAAATAGCATGTTCATCTTTTGTATAAATAATGGCCTTTTTGACTGGTCGGCCTTTTTCATCTGCAGAATATCGGAATAACACAGTCTACATATAATAGAATTTTCATTACAGCTAGTCAAGCGGGGTACAAAATAAAAGAAATATCTAAAATCTATAAAAACTTAATATTTTTGTTAAAAAAATGCCGAAATCCAGGTCACCCCTTCATTCGGCATCTTCTCAAATGGGAGTTAAAAACTACTCAGTTTTCACATCTTCGCAGATGTTCAACTCAGTTTCCTTGTCAAAGAACTTACCCTTTTCCATATTGGGAATAAAGTTAGCTACATCTCCAATGCGGAAGGTATTATCGGGTTCTGTGCGGGCAATAACCTGCTGGCTCTTTGTAGCCAAATACAGGTGGGTTTCTGCTCCCAGTGGCTCGATGATGGAAACCTTCATCTGCATGTTGTTGCTAGCAGCGGCCTCTTTTGTATACTGCATATCTTCAGGACGGATTCCGAAGAATACTTCCTTGCCAACATAGGCCTTAAGTCTTTCTGCCTGCTCAGGAGTAGGAACAACTTCGAAAGTACCTTCATCAGCAAGAATCTTTCCGTTCTTCTCTACAATCTTAACAGTCAAGAAGTTCATTGGAGGTGAACCGATGAACCCAGCAACGAATTTATTGATGGGATGGTTGTACAGGTAGAGAGGAGAACCAATCTGCTGAACCTTACCATCCTTCATAACAACAATCTTGTCACCCATGGTCAAGGCTTCTACCTGGTCGTGGGTTACGTATATCATAGTGGCCTTCAGGCGGTGATGAAGATCGGAAATCTCAGCACGCATCTGAACGCGGAGCTTAGCATCCAAGTTGGACAGGGGCTCGTCGAAAAGGAATACCTTGGGGTTACGAACAATGGCACGACCAACAGCAACACGCTGGCGCTGTCCACCGGAAAGAGCCTTGGGCTTGCGATCTAACAGCTTTTCGATGTCCAAGATACGGGCAGCTTCGTTTACACGTCGCTCAATCTCGGCCTTGTCTGTCTTACGAATCTTAAGACCGAATGCCATGTTATCGTATACCGTCATGTGGGGATACAAGGCATAGTTCTGGAATACCATGGCGATGTTGCGATCCTTTGGTGGAACATCGTTCATGAGCTCTTGGTCAATGTACAACTCTCCCTCACTGATGTCTTCCAAACCTGCAACCATGCGCAAGGTGGTGGATTTACCGCAACCAGATGGTCCTACGAAAATCACGAATTCCTGATCTTCAATGGTGATGTTGGCATTGTCAACAGCACGAACATTACCATCGTAAATCTTTCCGATTCCCTTCAGTTCTACTTTAGCCATTTACGGCCTCCTTAGAATTATCTTATAAAACTAGTATACAACACTGTATTCTAGCTGTCAAATTAAATTTAACTTCCAGCCTTTTCGTAGGGCTTTCCAGATGCCAAAGGAGCATAATTCTTACCACTGAATACCACCAGGGCCAGCAAGGTGATGACATAGGGCAAGAGACTGAAGAATTCCGATGGAAGGAGATTTCTCAGGAAGGGAATGTTTACCACGTAGATGGAAAAAGCTACCGCTGCACCAAACAACAGAGAGGATGCGGTAATTCCCAGGGGACGCCAACGACCAAAGGAAACTGCAGCCAAAGCAATGTATCCAGCCCCGTTAATTGTGTTGGAGGTAAACTGAATTGTCTGGGTAAACACCAAGCATCCACCGGCCAAACCAGCTAAAAAGCCTGAAGCAAGGACAGCAATATAGCGTAATCCCTTTACGTTGATTCCAACAGAAGCGGCAGCACCGGGATTTTCACCACAGGCACGGAGCCTAAGGCCAAAGGGCAAGCGATACAACAGGAACCAGGTTACCAAAATCACCACTAGGGCAATAAGGGCCGTGGGATAAATACCAAAGAGACCAGGCATCATTCCGTTTTGGAAGGGTGCAGATCTATCCATGGAAAAAAGGATTTGGGCAGCAAAGATTGTTACACCGTTGGCCAAAAGATTGATTCCAGTACCAGACACTGTTTGGTCTGCATTCAGGGAAATAGCAGCAAAGGCGTGGATTGCAGAAAAAATTGTTCCTAAAATGGCCCCTGCAAGCAGACCAATCCAGATGGAGCCAGGAACTGTAGCTTCCAGCAACACATGAACAGAGGCTGCGGTGAAGGCACCAATTACCATCAGTCCCTCCAAAGCAATATTTACAACACCAGATCGTTCACAAATCATTCCACCAGCGGCGGTAATCAAAATGGGAGAAACAATCATCAATACAGATGGAATGAGTCCAAGAATACTACTCATTTTCACCCTCCTTTTCTGTCATTTGATTTGACAAGCGTTCTTTTTCCTGTAGTTTTTTTTGTCTCCACAGCAGGAAGAGCCTGATTCCCGTTCTGACGGCAATGAAAACTACAATCAAGCCCTGAATAATGAAGGTAATTTCCTTGGGAATCTGCTTTGACTGCATCAAAGGCTGGGCAGCAGCCAAAAGACCAAACAACAAACCTGCCAGCATAGTGCCCACTGCAGTATTATTACCGACCAAGGCAACAGCGATTCCAGTAAAGCCGTAGTTGTCCATGCCTGACAAAACTCGTCCGTAGCGAAAGGATCCCAGAGCCACTACACCACCACCAAGGCCAGCAAAGGCACCTGCCACAGCCATGGAAATTACCACGCTAGTAATTACAGGAATTCCACCGTAACGGGCAGCATCCTTATTAAAGCCTGTGGCCCGTAAGCCAAAGCCTAGGTTTGTTTTTTCCATCAAGAACCAGTACAAGATAACTGAAGCGATTGCCAAGAAAAGTCCCAAGTTCAAGGTGGAGCCATTGGTAAGGCTTGACAAGAAACCTGCCCGCAAGGAAGCTGTTTCTGGGAAATTGACTGTTTTATAAGTATTAGTTCCAGGAATGGCCATAATGATAATGCGAGATAGATAGAGGGCCACATAGTTTAACATAATGGTGGCAACAACTTCTGATACCTCGTAGCGGGCCTTCAAAAATCCTACGATTCCGCCCCAGATGGCACCCAATAGCATGGCACCCAACATAGCTAAAACCCAATGCAGCACAGGTATCTGTGGTCCCAAAAGAGCAATAACTTGAGCCATGGTAAGACCCATAATGTATTGCCCTTCACCACCGATGTTAAACAAGCCTGTACGGGCAGCAAAAGCCATGGCCAAACCACAGAAAATGTAGGGAACAGAAAGGTTCAGCCATTCTCCCACGTAGCGGATATTCCAAACTCCTCGGTCAATATTGTAACCAGTGAGGGACTGGAGGATGGCCTTATACATGTTCAAGGGATTTCTTCCCACCAGTGCCACCAAAATAGTACCACAGAGAAAGCCCAATAAAACAACAAGGACAGAAACAGCTCCATCTGAGCGAAGCAAGAGATTTGTCAACTTGCCCTGTTTTACCTGTGATTTCATACCGTACCCTCCTTTTTTGATCCAGCCATCATTACACCCATTTCCCGCTCCGTTACCTCACCTGCATTAAAGACACCTACAATGGATCCCTTGGAAATGGTGGCGATGCGGTCGCACAAGTTCATGATTTCATCAAGCTCAAAGGAAATAAGCAAAATGGCCCTGCCCTTGTCTCGTTCTGCCACAATACGCTTACGGATGTACTCAATGGCACCAACGTCCAAGCCTCTAGTGGGTTGGGCAATAACCAACAACTGGGGAGAAAGCTCGATTTCTCTTGCGATAATTACCTTTTGCTGGTTTCCTCCAGACATACTACCTGCCTTGGTGGCAGGGCCTTCTCCAGCACGAATGTCAAAATCTTGGATTAAACTGGCAGCGGTGGCATTCATCTGCTGACTGTCCAAAAGACAACCGTGCTTTGTGTAGGGAGCCTTGTAATAGTTTTTAAGGGCGATATTTTCTGCCACAGAGAATTCTGATACAAGACCATGCTTTCGTCTGTCTTCTGGGATGTGACCAATTCCAGCTTCCACTCGCTGACGAATGGAATAATTTGAAATATCCTGTCCCTGTAAAAGTATTTTTCCTTCTACCAAGGGATTCATACCAGTAATGGCAAAAATCAGCTCAGACTGACCATTTCCATCAACACCTGCAATACCAACAATTTCTCCAGAACGAACATCTAGGGATAAATCCTTTACGGCAAGCTGTCCACGAGTATTTTTTACGGAAATATTCTGTATTGAAAGAATGGTATCACCTGGCTTGCAGGGCTCCTTGTCAATCTCGAACTTTACAGCACGACCCACCATCATTTCTGCCAGCTCTTGCTCGCTAACATCAGCAACCTGCACGGTACCAATATATTTTCCCCGCCGGAGAACAGTACAGCGTTCAGCAACAGCCTTAATCTCTTTTAGCTTGTGGGTAATCAGGATAATAGTTTTTCCTTCAGCCTTTAGTCGGCGGATAATATCCATCAATTCGTCTATTTCTTGGGGAGTAAGAACGGCGGTAGGCTCGTCAAAGATGATGATGTCCGCATCACGATACAACGTTTTTAAAATCTCAACTCGTTGCTGCATTCCAACGGTAATATCTTCTATTTTATCTTTGGGATTTACCATCAATCCGTATTTTTCAGACAACTCCTGTACCCGCTTTTCTGCAGTGGCTAAATCTAAGAGTTTGTGTTTAGTGGGTTCAATACCAAGAACGATGTTTTCTGCAACAGTATAATTATGCACCAACTTAAAATGCTGGTGAACCATTCCAATCCCTAAAGCCGTGGCGGCATTAGGATCCTTAATTTTAACTTCCTTTCCACGAATCTTAATGACACCAGAATCTGGATCATAAGAACCAAAGAGAATGGACATGAGGGTTGACTTTCCCGCTCCATTTTCACCTAAAAGTGCCAAAACCTCATTTTCTTTTACTGACAAGGTAACATTGTCATTGGCCACAACACCGGGAAAGGTTTTCGTTATCCCCAGCATTTCTATTGCATACTTATCCACACCATTCCTCCTGAAATCTTTAAAAAAAAGCTGTCCAAGATGAAATACCTTTGCAAAATGTATTTCACATGAACAGCCCTTTTCAGTTTACAAGATAAAATTAGTTATCCATAGCACCAAGACCAGCAGGTGCAACTCCTGCAGCCAAGGCTTCCTTATAAGTTCCAATAACCTTAATCTTTCCACTGATAATATCAGCCTTCAAAGCTTCCAGTTTCTCTACAACAGTAGCAGAAAGCTCTGGGTTTGCAGTAGAATATCCAACACCATCAGCAGCCATATCCAAAAGAACAACACCACTGTTAAAAGTATTCTTGGCAACGGAATCAAGAGCATACTTTGTAGAAGCCTCAACCCGCTTAATCATGGAAGTAAGAACAGCAGACTTGTCTCCAGAATAGATTCCGTCAGCATACTGGTCAGAGTCTACACCGATAGCCCATACGTTCTTGCCCTGCTGGCGATATTCCTTTGCCTGGGCAATGGTTCCGCTACCAGTTCCACCTGCTGCAGAATATACAGCATAAACACCTGAATCGAACCAGTTCTTTGCCTGGGTCTTTGCCAACTCAGGCTTTCCCCAGTCGTTAGCATAGAAGTCAACAATCTGGGCATCGGGGAAGATGGACTTGATTCCCTGAATGTAACCAATCTCAAACTTGGTAATGGTAGCACCAGGAACTCCACCGATAAATCCAAACTTGGGATTTTCAATGCCGTCTTCCTTGGCCTGAAGAGCTACAGCTACACCAACAAGGTATGACCCCTGCTCTTCACTGAACATGAATTGCATTACATTAGGCTGATTAACATAATCAACGTCTACAATCATGTACTTCTGGTCAGGATACAACTGAGCAACCTCGTTCAAGGCATCAGCAAAGGTAAAGCCTGTGGTAACAATCAGATCATAGCCTTCATCAGAAGCCTGCTTCAATGTAGGAATATACATATCCTGGGTCTGACAAGTTACTACATCGTACAAGGTTCCTCTATTAGCCTGATTTTCCCAAGTATCACCATAATACTCAAGGATACCTCTCCATGCAGCAGCATTGAAGGATTTGTCATCAATACCAGTTGCATCAGTAATCAAGCGAATGGTTGGACGACCGTCTGTAGTAGCAGCCTTTTCCTTTCCCCCACCAGCGAATACAATTCCTACGGCCAAAAGCAGAACCATAGCAATCAGTACAATCTTTTTCACGTATTCCTCCGAAAAAAATAAAAATACTCTATAAATATTTTATGACGTATTTTAAAAAAAAACAAGCAGGAGAAAATCGTAAAAGAGAGAAAAGAGATTTTTGGAAAAATTATTGAGCAATACCCTTTTTATGGTCAAGTTCCATCTTTTCTTTTAGTACTCGCCCCTTCTTTTTGAGCTCTTCAGCTTCATCTTTTTCATCAAAAATAATGCAGAATCGTCGTTGAGCAGCAATATACAAAAGAGCCTTTTGCATATCGTCCATACGATGGGTAGAAAATTCGTATCGCTGGTGATACTGGTCGGCAGACTGGGCAATGAGCTTGCGTACCAACTGGATATAATATACGGTTACGTCGTAATTAGGAGAACTCGAATCAAAAAAGACTCTGGAAGCCTCTTTGATTTCCAACATATTCTTTGCAACTACGGCAAAACGTCCGTTTAACTCCACAAAGGCCCACTTCCACTTAGTATTTTCACCATAGGCATCAATCAGCATTCTAATGGCAAGTCCAAGCTTTCGGACAATGAAGAATCTTTTTTCTATACTAATATTCTCTATTGCAACGAGCGCCTCTTCATAATCTGAATAAGGTGCATCAATAATATTCGTAACAATTTCCTCAAGATAAATAACGGCCTTGTACAAGGTCTTTCGACTTTCGTTGAGGGCATCTGTATTTTTTACCGCCAGCAATTCTTCTGACAAACTGTTGATAGTAAGATAAATGGTGGCGATATAAATCATTTCCTCCGCCAAGACAACTCGACGCTCACCGGCATCAGTTGCATCTGGAGTAATTGTCGAAAGAATTTCCTTTTCCCTTTTGAGAGTCTTTTCTATCTCTTCCTTGTATGGTTCACTCTTCGCATTGAACTCATCACGAGCCCCAGCCGCAATTTTTGCCATTTATCTTGCTCTCCCATATAACAATGAGCGGGCATACTCAAGGGCATCTGCACCAGCGCTGTCTCCCGACAACATCCGTGCGATTTCCTCCACCCGATCTTCTCCATCAATAACTCGAACCTGGGTTACTGTTGAGGTTGAGTTACTACTTTTAGCTATCTTTATCTGATTATCGGCACAAACCGCAATGCTGGCCACATGGGTAATACAGAAAATCTGGCATTTTTCCGCCAGTTTCTTTAGATGGGCCCCCACAGCCACCGAAATTTCTCCACCAATTCCTGTATCGATTTCATCGAAAACCAAGGTATCCACCGTATCTGTTTCTGCCAAAATTGTTTTGAGAGCCAGCATTACTCGGGAAATTTCACCGCCAGAAGCAATCTTTGCCAAGGGTTTTGCAGGAGAACCTGTATTGGCACTAATGAGAAATTCAATGTCATCTATACCGTAGGGCCCACAACGCTGCATAACACCGCCAGCAGACTCAGGCTTTTCCTCTAGGGACACCACAAATTTTGCCCCACGCATTCCAAGGTGAGCCAAAACAGCCTCCACTTCCTGAGCCATGGAAGCTATAGCAGCCTTTCGTTTTTCCGACAAGGATTTTGCCGCAGTGTAGACTTCAGATTCCAATGTGGAGACACGTTCCTCCAAGGCAGCCTTATTTTCTTGGCTATTAGAAAGACTTTCCAGCTCCAAGCGGGCATCCTCTGCATAGTCCATCACCTCCTTAATGGGAGACTGGACGGAGGAGGCATATTTTTTCTTTAGCTTGAACAACAAGGCTGAACGTTCCTGAACCTCTTCTAAGCGGCCTGGCTCAAAGGTAAGACCTTGCAGATAATTCTTGAGCTCATCTGCCACATCAGAAATTTCGTAGAAGGCACTTTCTATTCTGCTGGAGATTGAAGACAATCCACTATCAGCTGTAGCTGCCTGGGAAATAGCTCCCTGGGCTTTCTTGAGGGCCGCTACCACCGAAGCACCAGAAGATTCATCATGGCCCCCAGAAATAATTGTAGCAGCCTTGTCTAAAGCGGCATAAATCTCTTCAAATTGAGAAAGTCGCCGTTCCTCCACTGCCAACTCTTCGTCTTCACCTTCTTTCAGGCGGGTAGAATCTATTTCCTCCAACGCAAAAGAAAGAAGCTCAATGCGACGGTCACGGTCAGCCTCTGAAAGATTGATTTCGTCCAATTGACGGCGACTTTCCACCAACTGGGAATACAATGCAGTGAAGGCCTCTGTCTGGGCAGTAAGGCCAGCATAGGAGTCAAGAAAACGGCGGTGATAACTTACCTTAAGCAGGGACTGGTGCTCATGCTGACCGTGGATATCAACCAAAAAGGAAGAAAAGGTAGCCAAATCGGAGCGAGTTACTGGCTGACCTTGAATCCATGCCCCACTACGACCTGAATTCTTCACATAGCGCTTCAGCAAAACCCTACCATCCTCGCTCTCCATTCCATGTTCCTCCAGCCAAAGGAGGGCATCCTTGTGGCGGTCTGTAAGAAAGAAGGTTCCTGACACACGGGCTTCCTGAGCTCCTGCACGTACTACCTCTGTTCCACCCTTTCCACCAAGGAGAAAGGATAAAGCACCAATCAGAATAGATTTTCCCGCTCCTGTTTCGCCACTTAAAACAGTAAGCCCTTCCTCAAAATCGAGGGAAAGGGAATCAATAAGGGCAAAATCAGAAATGTGTATGCTTTCAAGCATTATTTCCTCCTGACCAGTGAAGTTTTGAACGAAGGGCACTATAAAAATGCTGGGAAGTACAACCAGCCAACAATACCTTATGCTTTGCCAAATGGAATTCTATTGTATCACCAACATGCAAGTCAACAGTAATTTGTCCGTCTGCCGTTAACACCACAGACTTTGCCCGAGAAGGCTGAACTACAGCCTTAAGTTTTCCTTGAGGAGGCAATACCAAGGGACGATTAGACAAGGAAAAGGGACTTACAGGGATCAGCAATAAGGCAGGAAGTCCAGGATCTATAATGGGACCACCAGCAGCGGCAGAATAGGCGGTGGAACCAGTAGACGTGGCTACAATTATTCCGTCAGCATTGAATTTACCAAAGGGATTGTCGCAAAAAGACATTTCCAAGGTTACAAGGCGAGCAGATTCCTTTGGAGAAATAACCATGTCATTCAGACCAGTTAAGGACCGAAGCAATGTATTTTCACGATATAGATTTGCCTGAACGAGACTTCTGGAACTATAGGGAATCTTATCCTCAAGAAAATCCTCCAATCGTTCCATCCACTCCCGTTTTTGGATACTTGCAATAAAGCCCAAATGTCCAAAATTGATAGGAAAGATAGGAATTCCTAAGGGAGCACATCCTCTGGCAGCAAATAGAACAGTTCCATCTCCACCTACTGTTATACAAAAATCATGGCCATCGAAGGAACACGTATTATTTGCATCAGAAAATAAGAAAGTAGTACAGCGGATAGTTCGAGTTTCAAGATATTGCTTGACAATCTCTCCATAATCCATGCACTCATCTTTGTAGGCATTAACGATAATCAAGCATGTTCTCATACACCCTCCCTTTTACGGCAATGTTCCCAGAACCTTTGCAATAGTAGCAGCATGGGTAGATCCAAGCCTTGGATACAGAGGAAAATCCACTGTTCGCAGATACAAGGAACGGGCATTTATGCACCCTTCCAGCTGCTCATCTAAAAAGGCTGCGACAGTACCGTTAAAGGTTGGCTGAATTTCAACACCCTTACGAGAGGCATACTGACGAACATCTTTTAAACCACTACTTAAAACTACAGAGAAAGAATTAACAGAAGAAGTTCCTTCTGGTGTTCGCATCAAGCACTTATGTCTACTGGCCATGAGAGCCTTTTGGAAGACAGAAAACAAATCTTGGCGAACAACTTCATTACGAGAATATTCTTTTAACTGGATATAGGCCAAGGCACTATTTAAGTCAGGAAGCAGGTCTGTGGTGGGAGCTTCTTCTCCCAGTCGCTTCAAAACACTCCAATCACGGCGATTGGCAGCCATAAGTACCGCCCCACCGCCACCAGTGATAGAATTTCCTTCTTCCAGCCCCATAATGGAAAAAACACCGTAAGTTCCAGCCCGTTTAATTTGTTGTTCTTCCCCTTCTTTCACAGGAAGATTCCGAAAAGAACCTACACTGTAGGAAACATCTTCCACAAAGGGAATACCTAAGGCTTGAATCCCTTCAAACTCAGGCAAGAATCCAGCTGTTTCTGAAAGAATAATGAGACGGCCCCCTTGCTTGACACCCTCTTCCAGTGCTTCTACAGTAACACAGGCTGTATCGGGGGAAACATCCACAACAACGGGAAGTCGGAGGCCAAGCGGTCTTAGGAAGACAACTGCTGGTAACAACTCCTTGGCTCTCAGAACGACATGGCTACGATCCGACTTGCTTGACACCCTCTTCCAGTGCTTCTACAGTAACACAGGCTGTATCGGGGGAAACATCCACAACAACGGG
>JAZQSR010000279.1:0-12014 GCA_045630225.1 Treponema sp.
AGTGTAAAGAATTTCATCACTACCTGTCAAATTAGCACCTTTTTCTCCCAAGATTTGTGCTGTTGGGGGAATCTTTGCTTTGGAAGCCATAGTAATATAAAAGGTAACAGAGCCCTTTGTAGCGGGAGCCAACGTAATGGTATTCCACAAGGCACAGAGAGCCGAATTGTTGTACGAAAAAACAGAGTTAAAAGTTCGGCCAGACTTAATGATTGGTATCCATCTGTCACCAATGAACACATCCTTATTAGCCATAGCAACCATCTTGGGACTAGTAATCCCATTGCCATCAAAAAGGAACTGAACAGACTCATCTCCATTAGAGGAACGAACCCATTGCAACTGGCTCATATTTGTAAAACTTTCCTCAGTACTAACATAGGGATAGGGGGCAGTAGCAAAATGGACTCCTGAATTCTCACCTAAAATAGTATCAAAAACTCCTTTCAAGGCTACATTGAGACTCTTGGATGAAATATTTTCCAATTCCACCTCAACCTTTATTGCTCCCTGTCCTGTACGAGACACTTCGGGAACAAAGGTAAAGTTTACTCCCGCATTCAGTTGGTCTCGTACTTTAAAAACAAGACCAACTCCCTGGTCCTTTTCTACAAGACTTATAGAGGAAACAGAACCACGTCGCAATTGATACACCGTGTCATCAAGTAATACACTAAAGTAGGTCGAAGCATAATCGTTATGAGAAACGAAAAAATCTATGGGTGAATTCGTTTTTTCAGGAATATAAGAAAGATTGAAGGCTCCTCCATCATCAGAAACCTGAATTTTAAAACCACCTTCTTCCTTTTCAAGAGTAGCGGCTGAAGCAAAAGCCATACCAATATAAAAGAGTAATATGAATAAAATAAATTGTGGTCTTTTCATTATTTTTCTCCCTTGGGGGATTTTTCCTCCAACAATCGCTCCAATTCTTTTGCCTTTTTCCGCACCTCATCTAGTTCCGGATAGCCCACATCATCATTTTCTGGAGTCTCTTCCGCTATCTCAACAACGGGCTCCTCATCCTCACCAACTTCCTCTTCGGCTTCTTTTTCTTTCTCAGCATGGGTGTCGCTGGCATTTTGACTTGCAGTAGCTATATCCGTAGCTATTCGACGAGCCTCACCTGCAGAAATCTCTAGCAATTTTTTCTCTTCTTCCAGTTCAGCAATACGACGAGCCTGCTCATCATTTTTATGTTGCAATTCATCTACAGCTGACTGCATCATCTTTATATCAGAAAAACTCTTGGAAAGCTGATCTTGTAATCCCATGGAATCTTCAGATTGATACTTTCTCAACTGCTTTTCATAATCTTCCTTTGCAGCAAGATATTCTTCTCCAGTAACACGCAATAAATAGAGCAATTTTTCCTCTCGCTCTGCCTGAGTAATAATCCGCAGTCGCTCTTGAGCCTCAGGAACACGTTCTGCAAAAGGATAATCATCTAACAATCGTTGATACAACACCTTGGCAGAGCTGTAGTTATATTCATTAAAAAAAGATTCGGCAATGTAAAAGAGAGATGAGGGATAAAACTCGCTTTCTGGATATGCATGGCAAAAATCAGTGAACTGGGAAATTGCATCCTGATATTTACCAGAGCAATATAATGCCCTACCATACTGGTATTCCACTAAAGGAGAAAACTCTCCCCCTGAATACTGAGCCAAGTAATGCTGACAATCTTGAATTGCAGCATCATATTCCTGGCTATACATTTCCGACAAGATAAGAAGATACCAGGTTTCTTCCGTGGCCTCTCCATACCCTACAGCCTTCCGTAGAAAAAATAATGCAGACACCCAGTCTCCATTACGGAATGCTTCGTAGCCTAGGAGTACGGACAGGTTTTGCTCATCAGTTTTTTCTGTTGCCAAAACACCCTGTGGTAAAGAAAACAAAAGACACAACACTATGGCTAAATATATTCCTCTTTTCATCATCAGGCACTTTATCTCCAAAAAACTATAAAACTAAGGAACCACTAAAAAAGGAGGATCCCGATACTAATATATCGGCACCTTTATCGATTACAAAACTAGCGGTTTCTGTATTTATCCCACCATCTACAGAAATCAAGTACTTATATCCATTTTCTTCCCGCAGTTTTTTGAGGACAGCAATCTTTTCTGCAGCACGGGGAATAAATTCCTGGCCACCAAAACCGGGATTTACGGTCATGACCAAAACCAGGTCTACGTAGGGCAGGATTTCTTCTATGGCACTGACAGGTATTGAAGGCACAATGGAGATTCCAGCCTTTTTTCCCAGCTGGCGAATGGCTGCCATCACACGATGATGATGAACGGTAGCCTCCCAATGCACGGTAATGTAATCTGCACCAGCGGCGGCAAAACTCTCTATTTGAGTTTCGGGATGTTCCACCATAAGATGTACATCAAAGGGCAAGGAAGAATGGGGACGCAATGACTTTACAATGGGCTGCCCAAAGGTAATCTGAGGAACAAAGGTTCCATCCATCACATCGATATGCACCCAATCCGCACCCTTTTCCTCCATGTATTTGAAGGATTTTTCCAAGGAAAAAAAATCGGCAGAAAGAAGGGAGGGAGCCAATAATACTGATTTCTGAGTTGAATTTGAAGTATCCATAATAGATGAATAGTAACAAATGCCATTGAATATGTAAATACTACATGAGTCACAAGTCATTGTAGCCACTCCTCACCTCCTTTCTTAAAACAGCAGAAAATCAACCTTTTGTGGGAAATCTATAATCTCTTTATTGATTTTTCATGAAATTTTTCAAAAATAAGGATTCTACATCTTGACTCATTACAGCAAAACATACTATAAATGTTCCCCTCTTTTGAAAAAAATGCAATTGACTAAAGCATATTTATTTGTATAATAAGAAGTATAGCTATGAATACTCGACTAAATAATGGACTATTCCAGGCATATGAACTTTTAAAAGAAGGCAAACCTGCCGTGGCAAAGCCCCTGCTGGAAGATGCTCTAGCAGATGATTTAGACAACAAGGAGATTCTATTTACCATCCGCTGTGCCAATTTTTGGAAGGAAGAATTCCAAGCAGCAGATCGTATTCTCCTTCCTTTCGATAAGGGAGAGCGAATAATTGAAGGATGGAAACGATTTATAACTGGAATCATTGACTTGGAAGATGAAGATTATGAAGCCAGTATTTATGCTGTACGACGTGGAATATTTACACGTGCCTTGGAGAATTATCAACAGCATCTGGAGGATCCCCAACAGATTTTACGGGCAGAAGCCTATCGCAAAGCAGCCTTTTGCTATAAACAATTAGGAGCCTTTGAGGTGGCATTAAACTACCTGAAAGAAGCCAATACCCTGTTGGCCAACGTAACAAAGCGAGAAGATGCAGCTCCAATTCTAGCTGAGATGGCAGATTGTTATGCCCTTTGTGGACAAGATAATTATGCAAAGGTCTTTTTTAGGGAAGCTTTTTTTCTTGGGGCTGGTAAAATCGACCTACTCTTTCTGGACTCTGAATTGATTTTCCGTTTGATAGAATTGGTGCGTCAGCAGGGATATCCTCACCGAGTAATGAAGGAGTGGATACCTGTCTACGGTGTCCTCTATGGTGTTTTGAATATAAATCGTCCTTTGAGGCCCATTGAGTTCAGCAACTTAAAGAGGGACATCACAAGCCTAGAGAATGAAATTCAGTCTTCCACCAGTGAAACAGCCATCTTGGTGCCAAGACTCATCAATAAGTACTTTTGGCTTATTGATTATTACATGAACATAAATGACGACAGGGAAATGATTGAGGACACCCTTCGTCGAATACGGTTGCTTAACGAAGACGTGTATAGAACATACACTATGTAGCGGTAGGTGGAATAGAATCGAACAGAATCGCTGGAAAACAAAATTGCCAGTAAAACAGGAGTGATATATGTCTGAGGAATTGATTAAATCTGTACAAGAGATGCTGACTGAAGAGAAATGGACACGAGCTGCCATCAGTAATTATTCAAAGAATAACTTCATCGAATTGGCAGTTATTGTGGAAAATGCCCGAAACTACAACTGCATTGATGAAATTAAAGCTATTTGTGATGAGCATTTGTCCCACACCAAGCACAGCATTATAGCCTTATACATCTCAGGTATGCTAGGACTTAAAAAAGGCACCTTAGACAATTCCCCATTGGTAAGTCTCGTTGACATTTTTCTGGATAATCATAAACCAAATGTGGTTACCTACCTCTGTGAATCAATCCTGGGAGAAGATTCCGGCAATAAATTTGCCCTACGCACTTTGGCTGAATGTTACCGAGAAGAAGGAAACGAGAAGCTTTGGGAGATTTACGAAACCCTGGTTCGTGTAGACCATGAAGAAGCCGACATTGTAAAGCTGTTAGCAGAGCGTTATGAAAGAGAAGGCAACTTAGAAGATGCCATCGATTATTACAAGAAGGCCATTCACCGCTACATCAACAACGGTATCAATACCATGAACCAGATCAAAGAATTATGGTCAAAATTGGTATCACTTATTCCCAACGAAATTGACTTCTTCTATCTCGTTCAGCGAAAAATTGCAAAGAATATCAGCGAGGACAAGAGTGCCGTCTTGATGCAGGAGTTGTATCTGTATTACAAGACAAACGAAAACTGGGATGTAGCCATTGACATCATCAAGCTGATTCTTTCCATTGACAATGGTGACCTGTGGGCCCGTCGCGAGATTACCGACTGTTTCCGGAACAAGCACAAGAAACACAGCCGTTTGGAGGAATGCATCAGAGAATCTGGTCTGATTGGAAGTGCCCGCAACGTATTCGACGCCATCTCTGGCTTTGAAAAGCGAATTGCCTTTGATACCAAGAACTTTGTATTCCACCGCTACTGGGGTGTTGGTATTATCCAGAAGGTAACAGATAAGCAGCTACTCATTAACTTTGGAAAGAAGTATGGCAAAAAAGAAATGACTTCTGACATGGCTATTGAAGCACTTCAGCCACTGGCCCCAGATCATATTTGGGTTCTCAAGGCTACAAAAACAAAAGAAGCCTTGTCAAAGATGGTAAAGGACGACAAGGCTTGGGCTTTGAAAACCATCATCAAGAGCTTTGGCAACAACTGCGATTTTAAACGTGTAAAGGCCGAGCTGGTGCCTGCAATCCTGACTCCTGGTGAGTGGACTAGCTGGAGTACTAATGCCCGTCGCATTCTTGATACAGACGCAACCTTTGGTATCAATCCCAACGATATCAATATGTATACTGTGCGTCCCCATGCCATTTCTCAGGAAGAAAAGCTCTCCAATGAGTTTAAGGCTCAGAAACAGTTCTTTGCTCGCATTGACATCTTTATGAAGTACTTCAACTCTGATGAAACTGATAAGGATTCCGAGCTCTTTACTGAAATGTTCTCCTATTTTGCCAATTACCTTAAATCCTTTAGTGCAGTTACCGAGCAGGTAATGGCTTCATACTTGGTGGTACGGAAAATTGTAGCAGAACGCTCCCACTTAAATCCCAACTTCAAGTACACCTTTGGTGATTTGTTCGGTGAAATTGATGATCCACGGGAAATGTATCAGTCTCTCAAAGACACAAAAAATACAAGTCTCCGTCAGGATTTCCTGAACTGCATCAGAACACTTTTGCCAAACTGGAAGGAAATCTATACTAAGCTCTTCCCCACAGTACTTCGTCGTGAAATGCTGGATCAGCTCATTACCAATGGCCACGTGGATGCAGTAAAAAAACTTGCAGTGGAAAGTTTTGAGGATTATCGTGTTTACCGTGAAGCAGTTATCTTCTTCTACCGTGAATGTAGAAATGAGGAATGGTTCAAGGAAACTGGTATTTCCCAGGAAAAACAGTTGGTAACCTTAATCCACATTTTGAATCTCATCTACCGTGAGATTGCAAACCACGTGGATACCACAGACAACAGAAAAATTGACCGCCAGATTCAGAAGTTGATTTTTGAAGAAAGAGACGCCGGCCAGACAGCTCCCCGCTTGTTGAACTACATCTTGTCAAATAATCTCGATACAGCCACACGTTTATTCACCTTAGTGGATGACGTAAAAGATCTTGATGCGGTTATCAAACTGAACATCAAAAATGAGATTCAGAAGAAGTTCCCAGACTTCAAGACACGTGGTGTAGAAGAAAAAACCACCAATTACCTTGTATTCTTGGTTACTGCAAAGATGTTGGAAATCAAGAAAAAGGAACTGGAGCATATTACCACTGTGGAAATGCCTGCTAACGCCAAGGAAATCAGTGAAGCTATGGCTCAGGGTGACTTGAAGGAAAATGCTGAGTACAAGGCTGCAAAGGAACGCCAGAATGAGTTGAACAACAAGGCTTCTCTGTTGAATGAGGAGTTGGGCAAGGCAGTAATCTTTGACCCAGCCACCATCACCACCAGCAAGGTTTCCTTCGGTACCATCGTTACCCTCAAAAACCTTCAGACCAACGAGGTTGATGAGTTCACCATCCTTGGAAAGTGGGAATCTGACCCAGACAAGAAGATTATTTCCTTCCTGTCTCCCTTGGGAAGCAATCTGATGGATGCAAAGGTTCAAGAAACATTGAACTTTACCATCAACGATCACGATTATTCTTACGAAGTTCTGGAAATTAAAAAAGCAGAATTCTAATTGACTATTGCTCTCCATCGGGATATATTCTGATGGAGAGATTTTTTTAAAAAGACTTTTATTTTGCCCATTCATACCGACATTCTATTGATAAGTAAAGTCTTGTGAGAGAGAATTTATATGCAAAAAATAAAGTTTTCTATCGGTTTTAAACTGATTTGTATTATCACTGTCTTGGTGTTGGTTTCTTTGGGTGCAGTAACCTACATAGTTTCTTATTTTGTGGGAGACGAAACAAAGCGTACCGCAGAGGAAAACAACCACACATTGAATTCTCGTTCTGCTGTTTCTGCAGAGTCCGAATTAAGTACCATTCGATCCAATAGCTTTCTTCTATTAGATATGTTGAGTAGTGCAGGAAATAGCAATGCAATTGCCCGTCAGGCCACCACCTTCTTTTTTGAACGCAATCAAGGAACAGCAGCCATTATCCTGTACAATGTGGAAACTGACCGAAACGATAGAACCCTTATAAACTCTCGATTTTTCCTTTCCAATGAATTGGACGAAGGAATGCTCACCACCTTCCAAAATGCCAACAAAGAAGAGATTCAACGTTCTGCTCAGGGAGAAATCTTTGTACTAGCGGGAACTCCAGTGTTTGGCATTCCCATGCTTGCCCTCCTGTATCCCTGGGAAGAAAGCGGTTTACGACAAGCCGCTGTGGTTTTGTTTTCTGCAGAGTCTTTGGTAGAAGCCTTTAGTACCAGTTCTGTAAACGAATCCTTTATCATCAATCATAATAATGACCTGCTGGTTCACAGTGATTTTGAATTGATTAAGGCAGGAGCGAATTTTTCTGACATGACCATCATTCAGGATATGCGTGCCAACAATGATTTGAACCGACAGATGGTGTTTCAGAATAAAGACGGCCAAGAATTCTACGGTTCTTACCACAAACTTTCCATTGGAGATTGTGGAGTTATCACTACCATCCAGTCATCCTTGGTGATGGAGCCAGTATATGCTACCCTCCGCAGAAACATCTATCTGACAGTAGCAGTTTTGATGATTGCAATCCTGTTTATCTACTTCTTTTCCAAAACCATCAGTACTCCTGTGAAAAAATTGGCTGCAGCCTCCGACCAGATTGAACAGGGAGACTATGAAATCAATCTAAAGCCAAAATCAAAAGACGAAATCGGATTGTTGACAGAACGGTTCGTGTCCATGGGAAAGGGCTTGGCAGAACGAGAGCGGCTTAAAGACAGCTTTGGACGATTTGTAAACAAGGAAATTGCAGAAAAGGCTGCTCGTGGAGAGTTGACCATGGGTGGTGAAAACAAGGAAGTCACCATCTTCTTCTCCGATATCCGCTCCTTTACCGCCATTTCAGAAAAATTGGAGCCATCAGAGGTAGTTGAGTTTCTGAACGACTACATGACCCGCATGGTTGAATGTGTCAACAATACCCATGGTGTTGTTGATAAATTTATTGGTGACGCCGTTATGGCCGTATGGGGAGCCCCCGTATCTTCAGGTTCCCCAGCCCAAGATGCCTTGAATTGCGTCAGGGGTTGCCTGATGATGCGTTCTGCATTGCAGGAATTCAATGTGGGGCGTGGTGGAGACAAGAAGCCCATCATCAAGATTGGATGCGGTGTAAATACTGGACCTGTTATTGCAGGCCAGATTGGTTCTAGCCAGCGAATGGAATACACCGTAATCGGTGACGCAGTAAACTTTGCCTCACGAACGGAAGCCTTGAACAAGCCCTTGGGAACAGACATCCTAATAACTGAAAATACCTATGAATTGGTAAAGGATCATGTGCTTGTAGAACAAATGCCCTCTGTTACCGTAAAGGGAAAGGAAAAGCCTGTTCGCATGTATGCAGTTATCAATATGCCTGAAGCAACAGATATTCCTGGAGCAGGCCCCAATGGTCCAAAAACCATGGCAGAAGTGAGACAAATGTTGGGTATTCCCACTCCTGATTTTGCAAAGGTGAACCTGGATGAAGAAGAAAAGAAGTACAACGTCCAGGCTTAGAGATATCCTTGCCATACTGATTTGTCTCTCCATTGCAACCTATAGTTTGTGGTTGTTCTGGAATGACTTTAATGCAGTGATGGCAAAAAACAACGAGCTTCCTATTGCCACTGTAAGTTGGAAATACCGCGCTGCCCAAAGAAAATTTTCCGACAGATTGCTATGGGACCGTCTCCAGCAAGATTCTCCTGTGTACAACGGTGACACTATCAGAACTGCGGCGGGAGCAGAAACCACCGTTACCTTTGCAAACAGTGAATTGCATTTAGGTGAAAATACCATTATCCAGATACAAATGGACGATATTGGAACTACTTCCGTTAATTTAACTGGTGGTTCTCTATCTGCAAATTCAAATGCTGGCTCCAAAATGCAGTTAAAGTCTGGCAATGTAATGGTGGAATTACAGGAAGGGAGCTCACTGAATGCCCAGGCAGGCAGATCCGACACAGAAGCATTATCCTTGCAGGTAATCGAAGGAAACGTTGTTATCAACGGAGCAGAAGGAAGTCGCTCAATCTTGCAAGGTGAGAGTATGTCCATAGACCAGAACGGAACAGTAGGAAATACCCGTCCCGTTACCATCTTGGAACCAGCACCAAATCTTCAGCTCTTGAAATTTGAAGGTAATACCCTTCCATTGCAGTTCTCTTGGAAGTTAGATACCCTTCCTCAAAACAGCCAGCTTGTTTTTGAAACTGCCACCGACAAGAATTTTAGCCAAATTCAAGAACAAATCGGTTTGTCTGGCCTCAATTCCATGAAAATCAATTTTACCGAAGGAATTCATTATTGGCGTTTTTATGTGGCGATTGATGGAGTTCCCTTGGAAGAAAGTCAGGAAACAGGCCGAGTAAATATTCTCCACGCCCCTACCCCCGCTCCAGTTGTTCCCTTGGATGCAGACAGTTTTAGCTACCGAACAAAACTGCCCACAGTGCGATTCATGTGGAATGGAAATGAGTATGCTACCTCCTATCTTTTTGAAGTGGCAGATAATCTCCAAATGAATAATCCTGTTATAAGCCAAACAACACAGCGGCCTTCCAGCATTATTTCTACCCTCAGTGCAGGAACTTGGTATTGGCGAGTAACACCATATTACACCATCAATGGCAGAGGCTATGGCAAAGCCTCCCAGGTACAATATTTTACCATTGTGCAACAAGGTCAGTTGAACCCACCACAACAACTGGCTCCAGCCTCAGGTGAATTGGTGAACATTGCAAATAGCCAAGGTGGACAGGGGCCCTTATTCTCTTGGAAACGAGAACAAGAAGCCCAAGAATATATCGTTCGTTTAAGCCGAAGTGAAACTATGTCCTCTATTGAAGAAAGTATTACAACAACAAATAACTACATCCCCCTCCAGCCACCTGCCATGGGGCAATGGTATTGGGATGTGGCTCAAGTAGATGCTGAGGGAAATAAATCTACCACTTCTACCGTGAGAAGTTTCCGGGCTGTTGATAAGGAAATTATTTTCAATACACTTTTTCCACCTGAGAAATATGAAATTGCCAATACTCGTATCACTGATATTCGCTTTACTTGGAAAAATAATCTGGAAGATACAATTTCATTCCAAATTTCTGATTCGCCTAATTTTGACACCATTGCCTATGAAACAAGTTACACCTCCGATACTGTCAGTGGATATACTTCACGACTGGCAGAAGGAACTTGGTATTGGCGCTTAAAAAGTGGTCATGGAGAAACTGCTGTTATCACTCCACCAAAGGAATTTCAAGTTGTTCCTCAACTTCCCAAGGCAGCAGTCTTATCTCCCCTCAGTGGTTCCACCATTATTTCTCGCCCAGAAAGCACCATGACTCTGCAATGGAGTCCTGTTCCTGGAGCAGACTATTATCAAGTACTTGTATATCACGTCGATAGGGCTGAACCTGTGGCAGAAGATTTATTTTCAGAAGACACCAAAATGGAGATTTCCTTTGATAAATATCCAGAAGGTGCCTACTACTGGACTATCCAAGCCTTTGCAGATGAAACCCCCATGTCCACTCGTGTTACTGGTTTGCTTACAGAATCATCCTTTACCGTTAAAAAGATATATCCAGTAACTCTGCAAAGTCCCAAATCTGGTGTTCAATATGATGGATTGCAAGCATATTTAAATCCAGCTAGTCTCTCCTTTACTTCCCGTTCAAACATTGAACAATATGAGATCTTCATTGTAAAGGCTACGGCAAAAAATAAACTACCTTCTACATTTGGAGCCCCTGTTACTATTTCAGAACAGGAACTTGTATACCGAGGAACAAGACGGCGTCTGCCACCCCTTGGTGCAGGAACTTATTGGTGGACAGTAACTGCAACAACAGAAGGAATCCACGACATCAGCAATACAACTCCTCGGTCTTTTACCGTTCACCCTGTTCCACCCTACCCACCAGTCCAGGGAATGGAGCCTCAAGATGGAAGCGTCTTTGATGAAAATTATCTTGCCACCTCAACTAGCCTACAATTAAGCTGGGAAGCCATAGAAGATGCAGAGGCATATCAATTGAGTTTGTTTAACAATGATACAAATCAAGAGGTTATGAATATTATTGTTCCGGCTATGCCAAATCAATCTACAATTAATTATACCCTTGATTTGACAAAGTATGGAGTGGCCCATTATACTTGGACAATTAAGGCAAGAAAATATTTACCAACCACAAAACCACGAAATTGGATTGAAGATATTGTATTAAAAGACGGAGAAAAGGCCACTAGTGATTTTGTAGTCAAATTGCCTACAGTTGAAATTGAAACATATGAAACGGGGGATTTGTATGGCCATTAATTCATCTTGTAGAAAGCACATTCCCTATGTAACCAATTTTTTTCTCAAATCCTTTGTTTCTTTTTTGGTGGTTCTGTTCATCCTCATCTGTCCAGGAATGGCCCAAGAGGATGATCAAAAAAATTACTTCGTTCATAAAGACGAGTCAGACAATTTCTTGATCTTCCAGAAACTAGAATGGAACGTGGGCAGCCATATCAAATGGTATGAAATCACCCTTGAAATGTATGACGATGCAACAGACACATGGCTCCCCGTTAACGATGCAATTCCAGCAGTGCAGCCTACAGGTTTCATTGGAACTACTCCAGAACTAGTTAAGGACGGAGTGTATAAGTCACAACACAATAGTATTACAGTTTCACTACGGGCAAAAGAATCGGGAGAGCCACAAAAATATCGTTATGCTATAGCCGCCTACAATCTTTTGGGACATGAAACTTTTTCAACAGAATATACCGAATTTGAAATCAACAAGGCTTATTTTCCGGAAATAAACAGGATTTCTCCAGAATTAATTTATCTCGACACCTTATATGATGCTTCTATCCGTGTTACTGGAGAAAATTTACG
>JAZQSR010000280.1:0-26825 GCA_045630225.1 Treponema sp.
CATAATTGTATCATTTTGATACAATTATAGCCTTGTTTTTCTCTATTGAGTTTTTTTGGCCATTTTTATCCTTAAATTGAATGGATTGTTTTCATCCTTACCAATTTCACACTCTCATTCTAAATATATATATTATAATAAATTAAAAATATAACTTAAGTTTTTCTTAACTATTTGAAAAGTTGGCACGCTAATTGCATTATTTATAGTGTAAGGTAAAACTTACCACAACTTAGTTTAATTTTTTACCAATGGAGGTAACACATGAATTCTTTAGCTTTTTTTAACCCTCGGTTTACATCAGATCTTTTCGACGTAATTGACAGAAATCTGGGAGATTTGGTACCAGCTCAGACTTCTACACCAGTTGTCACACCAAAGGTTGATGTTCGTGAAACTCCTGCTGCATATATTCTGGACATGGATTTGCCAGGTTTCACCGAGAAGGATGTGGAAATCAATTTAAAAGATAGAGTTCTTTCCATTTCTTCCAAGATGGAGGAAAAGAAAGAAGAAAAAAAGGATGGAGAATGGCTTATCAGAGAACGACGCTCCAGCTGCTTCTCTCGCCGCTTCACCCTGCCTCAGGATATTGATGCAGAAAAGGTAACTGCTGAGTTCAAGCACGGAGTTCTTTCTGTAGATATTCCTCGTAAGCCTGAACCACAGGCCAAGCAGATTGCCATTACCGTCAAGTAAACAAGCAACAAGATTTACTCATTGATTCTTCCTTAAAACAAAGAGGCTACCATGGGTCAATCCCGTGGTAGCCTCACTTTATTTCAGCATCATCCTCAATACAGAATCAAGGTGCAATCTTAACGAATATCTTCCACTTCCAGGGTTGATTCTTTAAGGATTTGCTCAAATTTTTCTCGCTCAATACCTGTTACCTTAACAGTACATCGCCGTTGAGCAGCATCATCCACATCAAATGTAACCAATGAAACAATGTTTCCATTGGCATCAGCAATGGCGTTAGAAAGCTTTGCAATCATACCGGGCTTTTCTTCCACTTGGAATGTAGCTCGAATTCCCTCGTGACGTGCACCAAACATATCAACAAAGGTTCGGAACAAGTCAGTCTCTGTAATAATTCCTACTAACAATTCTCCCTTCATTACAGGAAGACAACCAACCTGAGAATCAGCCATAATACGAGCAGCTTCTTCTACAACTTCTGTTTGTTGAACAGTAATTACATTTTTTTCCATTACTGTCTCAACCTTCAGCTTTGTCAAAAGATAGCTGATTTCATACATATCCAAGGTAGTGGCAGCAGAAGGGCCAGCCTTTACCAAGTCCTTTTTGGTAACAATTCCAACCAAACGATTGTTCTTGTCCAAAACCGGCAGCTTTCCGATTTTTTCCCTTGTCATCAGCGCCCGGGCATCATTTACAGACATATCGGGCGAAACGAAAATCGGATTCCGTGTCATTACATTTGCAATAATCATATTTCCTCCTCAGGCATCTATAGTTTAACCGCCAAGATAAGCGGCTTTTACGGCATTATCCTTGGCCAACATATCTGCATTACCAGATTTTGTTACCAAACCAGTTTCCAAAATATATGCTCTGTTGGCAATAGACAGTGCCTTGAAAGCATTCTGCTCTACCAAAAGCACTGTAGTTCCAGCTTGATTGATTCTCTGAATTATAGAAAAAATCTCATCAACAAGAATTGGAGCCAATCCCATGGAGGGTTCATCCAACAGCAAAAGTCGTGGCTTTGACATCAATGCCCGCCCCATGGCCAACATCTGTTGCTCACCACCAGAAAGGGTTCCAGCAACCTGTCGAAGGCGCTCCTTCAATCGAGGAAACATTTCGTACACCATTTCCAAGTCTTCTTTGATTCCTGCCTTATCCTTTCGAGTAAAGGCTCCCATCTCAAGATTATCACGAACAGAGAGATTGGCAAAAATTCGCCGTCCTTCTGGGACTTGAATCAAACCTTTTCGCACGATGGCATCAGGAGACATGGAAGAAATATCTTCTCCCTCAAAAATCACACTGCCACCAACTTTTTTGATGATATTTGAAATTGAGTGAAGGGTTGTAGTCTTTCCAGCACCGTTTGAACCAATCAAGGTAATGATTTCCCCCTGATTTACCTCAAAGCTAATGCCACGGAGAGCCTTAATTGCTCCATAGGAAACTTCCAAGTTTTGAACTTGCAACATCATACGCTATTCCTCCCCGCTTTCATAATCAGCACCCAAATATGCCTTGATAACATCGGGATTAGATTTAATTTGCTCCGGTGTTCCGCTGGCAATAATCCGTCCGTAATCAAGCACCATCAATCGCTCACAAATCCCCATAACGAGGTGCATGTCATGCTCAATCAACAGTATGGTCAGGTTGAATTCCTTGCGGATAAAGGCAATGAGTTTCATTAACTCGTCGGTTTCCTGGGGATTCATACCTGCAGCAGGTTCATCCAACAACAAAATAGTAGGATTTGCAGCCAAAGCTCGAACAATTTCCAGCTTTCTCTGCTCACCGTAGGGAAGATTTGCCGCAATCTCATCCCTTTTATTATCAATCTTGAAAAGCTGTAACAACTCTTCAACCTTTTCCGTCATTTGCCGCTCGTCACGTCTAAACCGTGGAGTTCGCAACAATACATCCCAAGGCTTTACCTTCCGCTGAGAATGGAGTGCGATTCGAACATTGTCCGCCACTGTTAATTTATTGAATAAGCGAATATTCTGAAAGGTACGAGCAATACCGATGCGATTCAGCTGAGCTGGAGTCTTTTTTGAAGCCACATGAACATGTCCATTTCTGTCCCAAAAAGTGATTTCACCCTCTGTGGGAGTGTAAATTCCAGAAAGCATGTTAAACACAGTGGTTTTTCCCGCACCATTGGGGCCAATCAAACCAACCAACTCTCCAGCATGAAGTTCGCAGTTAAAATCACTTACTGCCCGCAATCCACCAAACACAATGGAAATGTTATTTGCCTGGAGCAATAAAGTAGAACTATCTCTCATTGTGCATCTCCTTTCTTGCTTTTGCCAGCAGATTTTGAACCACTTCTTGCCACAATTTTTTCCCACAATCCTACAAAGGAAATTTCCTTCATTCCCAACAAGCCTTGTGGTCTAAAGAGCATTACAAAGATAAGAATCAATGGATAAATCAGCAAGCGATAATCCTGCAAGAATCTCAGGAACTCCTGCAAATAAGTGAGAACAAAGGCAGCGATTACAGAACCTGTTACCGAGCCCATTCCACCAAGCACAACGAAAATCAAATAATCAATACTTCTATTGAAAGATGCCAAGTCAGGCTTCACAAATCCGATAAAGGGAGCATACAAGGCCCCACCAATTCCTGCAATACAAGAAGCCACTGCAAAGCCAATCATCTTATACTTGAATACAGAAACACCGTTGGAATTAGCAGCGATTTCATCCTCTCGTACAGCAAGGATAGCACGTCCGTAAGTCGAACGAATAAAATTCTGCAACAAGATGATAACAAACACCAACATACCGATTACCACAAGGTAGGCATAATCAGCACGTGCAGCAAAGATTGTAGTAAAACGAAGACCGTTTGCTCCGCCAGTTACAGACTTAAAGTTTACTAGCAAAACACGAATAATTTCACCAAACCCCAAGGTTACAATAGCTAAATAGTCACCCTGCAACTTTAAAGTTGGAAATCCAATCAAAATACCAAAAATCACTGTTATCAATGCAGCCAGTACAATACTAACGGGCATTGGTAGACCTACAGTTTGAGTTAAAATAATTGTTGCGTAGGAACCGATTGCCATGAATCCAGCTTGTCCCAAAGAAAGCTGACCAGTAATTCCACAAATTACGTTAACACTGATGGCCATAATGGCATTTACACCACCAAGAGTAATAATTTGTGCAGTATACGCATCAATAACACCAACTGAAATCAATAAATATGGAACAACAATGGCTAAAACTGCAACACAGCCAGGAATCAGCATATCACGAAGAACCTTATTTTTCATGGCTACACCTTTACCCTAATCTTTTCACCAAGAATTCCTGTGGGCTTTACCAACAAGATAATGATGAGGATTGAAAATGAAATTGCATCAGCATACTGAGAGTCAATGAATCCCTTTGTCATGGTTTCAGCAACACCTAAAATATAACCGCCCAACATGGCTCCTGGCACAGAACCAATTCCACCCAAAACTGCTGCTACGAAGGCCTTTAGTCCAGGCATTGTTCCCATAGTTGGCTCAATCTGAGGATAGGCTGTGGCATACAACACTCCACCAGCGGCAGCCAGAACTGCACCCAACGCAAAAGTGAATGCAATGGTCTTATTTACGGAAATACCCATCAAGCTGGCTGCCTGCATGTCGTATGATACGGCACGCATTGCCTTACCAGTCTTGGTGTAGTTGATGATGTAGTTCAAAATCAGCATCAAAACTGCAGACAGTGCAATAACAATTAACTGTATATTGGAGATGGACACAACACCCAAATTAATGTTGATGGTTTCCATGGTAGGATACTGACGTGGGTTTGGTCCAATGAAAGGCAATACACGAACTCCGTTTTGTAGAATCAATGAAACAGCAATGGCTGTAATCAAAGAGTTTAGTCGTGGAGCTGAACGCAGGGGCCGATAAGCAAGCCGTTCAATCAGGATTGAAATAACAGCACATATCACCATGGCAAAAATAAAGGCTAAAAACATGCCAACAGGTGTTGCGCCAAACTGTCTCAATACAAAATACCCTGAATATGCCCCCAACATCAAAACATCACCGTGGGCAAAATTGATGAGCTTTACAATTCCATAAACCATGGTATATCCCAAAGCAATCAATGCATACACACTGCCTAAAGATAAACCGTTTATCAATTGCTGAAGAAAAAGACTTCCCGCATCCATGATTCACTCCGTATTCTAGTTCTTTACAAAAGACAAGTTCCAGAAATTTCTGATATAGAATTTTAATCCGCATATATTACACGATTTTTTCGCTTTTTGAAAGACGTAACTTCAATTATATTCAATTTTTTGTATTACTATTTAAAATAATATAACCCGGACACTCCTTTTCAGAAGTACCCGGGTTTCACCCTACTTAGGGATTAACAGTTGTCTTGTAAACAGGTGTCAAACTATCACCCTGCTTTACAATCTCCAACATTACAGCAGACTTAACAGGATTGCGCTTTGCATCAAAGGTCAAGTTACCTGTTACATATGCACCGTCTGTTTTCATCAACTGATCCTTCAATACTGATGAATCAACAGAATTTGCAGCAGACATAGCATCCTTCAACAAGTATACACAGTCATAACCAAGAGCAGCAAAGGAAACAGGTGTTGAACCATACTTTGCCTTGTAGCTGTTTACAAAGGTAACAACCTTCTCGTCTGTTGAATCAGCTGCATAGTGGTTTGAATAGAAACCGTTCAAAACTTCATCACCAGCGTTGTCAATGATTCCGTCCCATCCATCAGCACCTACGATAGGAGCATTGATTCCCTGGGCACGCAACTGCTTTGCAATCAAAGCAACAGTTCCGTAATAATCAGGAAGATATACTACATCAGGATTTGTTGTCTTGATTTTAGTCAACTGAGCGTTAAAGTCCTTATCACCAGTGCTGTAAGATTCCTCTGCAACAACCTTTCCGCCACCCTGCTCAAAGACAACCTTAAAATTCTCATACAATCCGATGGAATAGTCATTCTGAACATCATACAGAACAGCTGCATTCTTTGCCCCCAAGTCTTCCAAAGCAAACTTTCCACCAACTGTTCCCTGGAAGGGATCAATGAAGCAAGCACGGAATACATAGTCACCAGCATCAGTAATATCTGTCTGAGTTGCAGCAGGAGCAAGCAACAAAACCTTCTGAGCCTGAGCCAAAGAAGAAATAGCTGCAGTACATCCAGATGTCAAAGAACCAATGATAATGCTACACTTATCCTTTGTAACCAACTTCTTGTATGCATTTACAGATTTCTCAGGACTTCCTTCATCATCCTCAGCAATCAGCTCCATCATCTTTCCGTTGATTCCACCAGCAGCATTAATTTCACTGATAGCCATTTCTACACCGTTGCGGCACTCTGTTCCATAAACAGCTACACTACCTGATAGGGGGAAAATTCCACCAATCTTAATTGTATCTGATGTTTTCTTGCTACAACCAGTAAACATCATCCCTGCAATCATAGCTACAAAAAGAACACAAAGTGCTTTTTTTGCAAATTTTTTCATTTGTAACCTCCATTACAATTTAAGTTATTTTAATAAAACTTAAGTTTTTTGTCTATCACTTAAGAAATATCAATACATAGTATTTACTTTAAAGCATTGTATAAAAAAAGCCGTCCTGTAACTAGGACGGCCTACGCTGTCTTTTTAGAACTTAGACAGACTTACCATTCTTGATTGCTGCCTTGCAATACTTGCAAATCTTTGCTTTCTGGCCATCAATTTCCTGTTCGTACAGAACCTTGATGCTTTCTTTTTTGCAACGAGCACATACACCACGTCCGTGGGCAGCCAAATCGTGAATACCTTTTCCGCGATGAGATTTAGACATCGTAACTCCTCTGCAGGAAAACCTGCGGTCTTACTCAGAAGCCTTTTCAGCAGATTCCTCTGCAGGTGCTTCTGTTTTTGCCTTAGACTTAGCTGTAGTTGCTTTCTTTGCAGGTGCCTTCTTTTCAGAAGTTGCCTTTTTTTCAGCAGAAGCCTTCTTCTCAGCAGGAGCCTTGGCCTTCTTTGTTTCCTTTTTCTCGGTCTCTTCACCGGAATCAAGCTTATAATCTACAAGCTCAAGGATAACCATGTCAGCTGCATCACCCTGACGGAATCCCAACTTTACAACACGGGTATATCCACCAGCACGATCCTTCATTCTAGGACCGATATCTGTAAACAGCTTAGCCAAAATTGTTGCATCCTGAATGTAACGTGCTGCCTGACGACGATTATGTACGGTGTCAACCTTACTTCGTGTGATCAGCTTTTCAGCAGCCTTTCTAACTTCAAGTGCCTTGGCCTTTGTTGTAGTAATTCGCTCATAGCGGAAGAGCGAAGTTACCATGTTCCGGGACATTGCACGACGATGTGCAGTTGTCCTAGAAAGAGGGTTAAATCCATTCTTATGATTCATCAGATTCTTCCTTCTGCTTTGGCAGTTTTTCTGTGTCTTTCAAATGACTATAATCAGTCATACCCAAGTTCAAACCCCATTCCATGAGTTTTTCCTTGATTTCTGTAAGACTCTTTCTACCAAAGTTACGTGTTTTAGCTATGTCATCCTCTGTCTTCTTTGTCAATTCACCGATTGTGCGGATATTGGCATTCTTAAGACAATTGGAAGACCGAACAGATAATTCCAATTCATCAACAGGAGTGCTAAGAATCTTGCGAATCTTCTCATCCCCTTCGTCCAGATCCCTGTCATGTCCAATGTCACTATCATTGAAGTTGATGAAGACAGCAAAGTATTCCTTTGCAATCTTTGCAGCTTCAGCAAGTGCATCTTCAGGAGAAGTCGTTCCATCTGTCCAGATTTCCATAACGAGCTTCTCATAATTATTACGCTGACCGACACGACAAGGTTCAATTGCATGCTTTACTTTCAGTACAGGAGTATAAATCGCATCCATTGCCATTGTTCCAACAACTTCAATTCGATGCTCATTATCTTCTGCAGGTACGTATCCCTTACCACAATCAACCTGAATCTCAATTTCCAAGTGAGAATCAGCCATCATGGTAAGAACAGGCAAGTCCTTGGAAAAGATTTGCAGGTTTTCACGAGCAAAATCATTGCTTGTAATTGTTCCTGGCCCTTTGAATTCAAAGAGGAAGGTTTCCTGCTCAGCGTCTCCGGTCAACCGTAATCGGATCTGTTTTAAGCTATTCAACACCTCAAGAGTATCTTCAACAACATTGGGAATTGTCTCAAACTCGCTGGAAATCACGTGAGCAACATTATCTGCATCATAAGATGCTATCCGTACAGAAGAAATAGCATATCCCTGTACAGAAGATAACAGAATTCTACGTAATGTATTACCAACGGTGGTACCAAACCCAGGTTCAAATGGATAGGCAACAACCTTACCATACTCAGCTGTGGTCACTTCCTGTTCAAAGCTAATACCCCTTGGCATCTTAAAACTTTTAAGCAGATTTTTACGGGCCATCGAAACTCCTCTTACTTAGAATAGAGCTCAACTACGAGCTGCTCTTTAATATCAGCAAGATCCAGAACTTCTTCTCGGCGAGGATATGCAGAGAAGGTACCCTTCTGAGCATCAACATCAACACTCACCCAAGGCATATTTCCAGACTTTGATACTTCACTGAGAGCATCCATAATCGCAGTCAACTTCTTGCTTTTTTCCCGAACCTCAATAACATCACCAGGCTTTACTTCATAGCTTGGAATGTTTACAGACTTTCCATTTACCAAGAAATGTCTGTGAGAAACAAGCTGACGAGCCTGAGAACGAGTTGTTGCAAAGTGCATTCGGTATACAACATTGTCCAAGCGGCATTCCAGCAACTTAATCAAGTTTTCACCTGTTACGCCACCCATTCTCTGTGCACGTTCAAAAGTCAAATGGAACTGCTTTTCAAGCATTCCATACATTCTCTTAATCTTCTGCTTTTCACGCAACTGAAGGCCATACTCACTCTTCTTACCAACACGTGCCTTAGGATCCTTTCCAGGAGCTCCTCGTTTCTTGTTGATAGGACACCTGTCGCTATTACAGCGCTCGCCCTTCAGGAACAATTTCTTCTGTTCTGTTCTACAAAGCCTACAAACAGGACCTGTATATCTAGCCATTCTTCCTGTACTCCTCTACTACATACGGCGTGTTTTGCGGGGTCTACATCCATTGTGAGGAATAGGTGTAACATCAGAAATTGATTTAACCTTAAGACCCATAGCACCCAAGGAGCGAACAGCAGACTCACGTCCAACTCCTGGTCCCTTTACAAACACATGAACTTCCCGCAAGCCATAGCTTGCTGCTTTCTGAACAGCTGTTTCTGCAACAGACTGAGCGGCAAACGGAGTTGACTTCTTTGCTCCGCGGAATCCCAAACCACCAGAAGAGGCCCAAGACAAAGCATTACCTTTCAGGTCTGTGATTGTTACGATCGTATTATTGAAGGTTGCCTGAATATATACGTTGCCTTCATAAACGCTTTTCTTTTCCTTACGTTTCTTTACAGTTGCCACGTTATCTCACCTCCATCCTATTTCTTCTTACCTGCAACGGTCTTCTTCTTACCCTTGCGTGTACGTGAATTGGTACGAGTGCGCTGACCACGAACGGGCAATCCCTTTCTGTGGCGCAATCCACGATAACAACCAATATCCATCAAGCGCTTGATGTTCAGACCGATTTCAGAACGAAGTCGTCCTTCTACCTTGTACTCTGCGTCAATAATTGCACGAAGAGCAGCCAAGTCATCCTGAGACAAATCATTGATGAGTACATCAGGATTAATTTTTGTCTTCTTGCAAATTTCGTTAGCAGAAGAACGTCCAATACCATAGATGTATGTCAATGCAATATTGACATGCTTGTTAGGGAGGTCAACTCCCGCAATTCGAGCCATCTGTTACTCCTCAGCCCTGTCTCTGCTTATGCTTAGGATTAGAACAAACAATTCTGACAACGCCAAAACGTTTGATTACCTTACATTTGTCACAAATGGGCTTTACGCTGGTTCGTACTTTCACAAAAATCCCCCTGTAAAGAAGTGTGTTCACATAACCAGATCCTAGCAAATCGCAATGATTACAATCTGGGTTCAAAGATTATAACACACTTCCTTACCTTATACTAGAGTTTTCTCACAAAATCTACAGATTCCGTGACCGAATCTTACCCTTCTTGACCAATCCATCATGATGATGCATTTTCAACAATGCCTCAATCTGACTCATTGTATCAAGATCTACACCAACAATAATCAGCAGTGAGGTTCCACCCATCAACATTGCAATTGACTGAGGGAAGCCAAACAAACTCTGAATAATTGTAGGTAAAACAGCAATTCCTGCAAGATACAAAGAACCAGGTAGCACAATCCGGTTCAAGACCTTTTGCAAGTATTCCTCTGTTTTATCTGTTCTGATTCCGGGGATTGAGCCGCCATTCTCCCGGATATTCTTTGCAATTTCAGCGGGATTAAACTGCACTTGAGTGTAGAAATATGCAAAGAAAATAATCAGCATTACTAAGAAAATATTGTACCACAAACCTGTGGGTGTCAAAAATGCAGCCAATCTATTGAGCCAACGAACGTCAGGACCTAAACTGGTAGCAATTTGGAGTGGAAACTGTAAGAATGAAGAAGCAAAAATTACAGGGATTACTCCAGATGGATTAATCTTGAATGGAATATAAGTGCTTTGTCCACCATACATCTTCCGTCCAATAACACGTTTTGCATAATGTACAGGAATCTTTCTCTGTCCTTGCTGTTCAAAAACAACAAGAATGATAATACCAACGAACATACACAAAACTACAATTACAAATACAGGGTTGATAGAACCGTTTGCAACGGCTGATCCCAACTCCCATATAGCGGAAGGCAAGCGAGCTACGATACCAGCAAAAATCAGCATGGAGATTCCATTACCGATTCCGCGTGCAGTAATCTGCTCACCAAGCCATATCGTAATCATTGTTCCAGTTGTAACACTGATCATGGCAATTAATTTGAATGCCAAGGAGCTTTCCAGAACAACAGCGCCAGGAATGCTGGTAGCATACACAGTTACAGCCAAGGACTGAACCAAACAAACAAAAACCGTTCCGATTCGAGTCCAAGCCTGAACTTTTTTCTGACCACCATCTTCCCGAGCAATTCTTTTCAAGCTAGGGAAGATGATAAGAGCCAACTGCATAATAATCTGTGTAGAGATGTAAGGCATTACACCCAACATGAACACAGAAAAATTAGAGAAGGCTCCACCGGCAAAAAAGTCCATGTAATCCACGAACGCATTACCACGGGTCAAGGAATCAAAATAGGCTGTTAAAGCCTGAGGATTGATTCCAGGAATTGTGAGAACACTACCAAGGCGAAAAACGGCTAGCACTACCAAGGTAAAGAAAATCCGTTCTCGCAACTCCTTTACCTTAAACATATTTACAATCGGGTTGTTTGCCATGTCGTTTTTCGCTCCGTTTAGTTATTAGCTTCAGTTACCGTTCCACCGATTTTCTCGATTTTCTCTTTTGCAGAGCCGGAAACCTTATCTACAGCCACAGTAACCTTCTTTGTCAGGTCACCATTACCCAGCACCTTAATCAGAACAGCGGAATTCTTTACAAGACCCTTTGCAACCAAAGTTTCCTTGTTTACAGTTTCGCCATCTGCGTACTTTGCTTCAATATCACAAAGGTTTACAATATCAAATTCCTTCTTGAAAGGATAGTTTGAGAAACCACGCTGGGCGATACGACGGAACAGGGGCATCTGTCCACCCTCAAATCCGATATACACCTTGCCACCGGAACGAGACTGCTGTCCCTTATTTCCGCGACCAGCTGTTGTACCACGACCGGAGGAAGAACCACGACCAACAATTCTCTTTTTCTTGTTTGCACCTACAGGTGCTTTAAGAGTTAATTCTGACATTAGTTCATCTCCTCAACTCTAACCAAGTGAGCTACAGAAGCAACCATACCCATAATGGAAGGTGTAGCTTCCTGCTCTACTACAGAGTTAATCTTCTTTAGACCCAAACTACGCACAGTTGCCCTCTTAGCGGGTTTCTGTCCGATTGTACTTCGTACGAGTGTAATCTTGACCTTCTTAGCCATACCTTACCCCCACAGATCCTTCAGAGTTTTACCTCTGTTCTTTGCAATTGTACGTGCATCCATCAACTTGGAAACAGCATCAAAAGTAGCACGAACTACGTTTACAGATGTGTTTGAACCCAAGGATTTTGCCAAAACGTCAGTAGCTCCAGCAGCCTCAAGTACGGCACGTACGGGTCCACCAGCAATAATACCGGTACCAGAACAAGCAGGCTTGAGAAGTACAGATGAACTCTTGTACTCTCCGAGAATATCATGGGGAATTGTACCATTCTTAATAGGTACAGTTACCAAATTTCTCTTAGCCTTATCAATACTCTTTCTGATGGCTTCTGTAACATCGTTGGCCTTACCAAATCCAAAGCCAACCCGACCTTTCTGATCACCTACTACAGTCAAGGCAGAGAAGGAGAAGCGACGACCTCCCTTCACAACCTTTGCAGTACGATTCAACTTAATCAGTTTTTCAACAAACTCTTTAGGCTGATCTCTATCAAAATTCTTCTGGTGTTCCATAGCTTCTCCTAGAATTCAACTCCAGCCTTGCGAGCACCGTCAGCAAGAGCCTTTACAACACCGTGATATAAATAACCATTTCGGTCAAAAACCACAGTCTTGATGTTCTTTTCGATAAGACGCTTGCCCATTGCCTCTCCCAGTTTTTCTGCATCAGCAACGGTGGGCTTTAATGAAGCAAACTCCTTTTCCAATGTGGAAATAGAAGCCAATGTCTTTCCAACAGTATCATCGATAACCTGAATATACAAGTTACAGTTACTGCGAGTTACAGTCATTCGAGGCCGTTCTGGAGTACCAGAAACTCGCTTTCGGATATGAATCTTTCTCTTCAGACGCTTTCTGTCTTTTTCATTAAGTTTCTTCAACATATCGCCTTACCCTTATTTAACGCCGGATTTACCGACCTTCCTTCTAATGGTCTCAGTTTCATACCGAATACCCTTACCCTTATAGGGCTCAGGCTTCCGAAGCTTACGAATCTGTGCACAGAACTCACCAACTGCCTGCTTGTCGATTCCAGAAACACATACCTTGTTCTGACCTTCAACAGTTACTGTAAGATTCTCAGGAATCAAGGCAATAAAGTCTGTTGAATAGCCAAGGTTCAAAACCAAAAGCTTGTCCTTAACCTCAGCACGGAAACCAACACCAGTGATAATCAAGTTCTTTGTAAAACCAGTTGTTACACCAACAACCATGTTGTTAATCAAGTTGCGATACAATCCCTGGGCAGCATTTGATGCCTTGGACTCATCAACACGATTAACATTAATCACACCGTCGTTCAACTCAACCTTTACATTGGCTGTATAGTCCTGACACAATTTTCCCTTGGGACCTTCTACACAAATTGAATTTCCCTGAATGTCAATCTTAACACCTGCAGGAACAGTAATAGGAAGTTTTCCAATTCTTGACATGTACTCCTCCCCTTACCAGATTGTGCAAATCAACTCACCGCCAACCATCTGCTCAGCAGCACGCTTACCAGTGGTTACACCCTGGCTGGTTGACACGATTACTGTACCGTATCCATTGTGAACACGGGGCAGGTCCTTATATCCTGAATATACACGACGACCAGGTGTAGAAATTTTCTTCAAACCATGAATTACTGATTCATTTGAATCGTCATATTTCAGGTAAATGCGGATACTATTAGCTCCATCCTGAGTCAGCTTCTTGAAGTTCTTGATGTAACCTTCAGTCTTCATAATCTTAACAATTTCCAACTTAAGTTTAGAAGCTGGAACGTCAACCTTCTCATGGCGGGCCATTGCCGCATTTCTTACCTTTGTAAGCATATCTGCTATTGGATCTGAAACGCTCATTCTCTTCTCCTAAACTACCAGCTGGATTTTGTTACACCAGGCAACAAGCCTTCACTAGCCAACTTGCGGAAACAAAGACGACACATCTTGTATTTCCGAAGATATCCACGGGGACGACCGCAAACCTGACACCGATTGTACTTACGTGTACTGTATTTGGCAGGCCGGGCAGCTTTAATAATCAATGATTTCTTAGCCATGAATTCCTCTCTTACTTCCTAAAAGGCATTCCAAACTTGGTAAGCAAAGCACGAGCATCGCTGTCTGTCTCTGCACTTGTTACGATTGAGATGTTCATTCCAGCGACTCTTTCGATCTTATCAAAGTCGATTTCGGGGAAAATAATCTGCTCTGTAATACCAAGGGAGAAATTTCCGTGTCCGTCAAAACCAGTTGCCTTGATTCCACGGAAATCCTTTACACGAGGTAATGCAACATTGATCAAGCGATCAAGGAACTCATACATCTGAGCTCCACGCAATGTTACCATTACACCAACCTCATTGCCCTGACGCAATTTGAAGTTAGCAATACTCTTCTTTGCCTTTGTTTTCACAGCCTTCTGACCGGTAATTGCCGTAATATCAGTAACTGCGGCATCAAGGAGTTTCTTATTACTAAGTGCTTCACCCACGCCCATGCTCACTACAATCTTCTTGATTGCAGGAACCTGCATCACGGACTTATAACCGAGTTCCTTAAACAACTCTGGGGCGATAGTGTCATTATAGACTTTCTTAAGCCGGGGTACGTAATTACTCATTACAGTGTGTCTCCACATTTACGGCAAACACGATATTTCTTGTCGCCGTCGAGTTTATAACCGATTCTAGTAGGACCGCATTTTTTACATACGATCGCTACATTGGAAATGTGCAGGGGAGCTTCAATTTCAGCAATTCCACCTGCATCCTGCTGACTCCGCTTCTTCATTGCCTTCTTAACAATGTTACAGCCAGAAACGATAACTCTGTCCTTCTCACGAACAACACGAACAACGTTTCCACGCTTTCCCTTGTCTTTTCCAGCAATGATCTCTACCAAGTCGTCCTTATGGATCTTGAATTTCTTATTCATACTATCCAATTCTCCTTACAGAACTTCTGGGGCCAGTGACACGATCTTCATGTAGTCCATGTCACGGAGCTCACGAGCCACGGGACCAAAAATACGCTTTCCCTTAGGGTTCTTATTTGCATCGATGATAACACAAGCATTGTCATCAAAGCGGATATAAGTTCCATCGGGACGGCGATATTCCTTGGAAATGCGTACAATTACAGCCTTTTCCACAGATCCCTTTTTAATATTTGATGTAGGAATAGCATCCTTTACAGCTACTACAATTACATCACCAATACTTGCATAACGGCGGTGAGAACCACCAAGTACCTTAATACACTGAACGAGCTTTGCACCGGAGTTGTCAGCAACGTTCAAATTAGTTTGCATCTGAATCATTCTTTCTCTCCTACTTATTTTGCTCGCTCAATAATCTCAGCAAGACGCCAGCACTTTTCCTTACTCAGGGGCCGGCACTCAACGATACGAACTTTGTCACCAATGTGGGCATCGTTCAATTCATCATGGGCCTTGCACTTCTTGACACGGGTAACATACTTCTTATAAAGCCGATGCAACTTCTTTGTTGTAACAGACACTACGATTGTCTTGTCCATCTTGTCACTGGTGACAATACCAACAAATGAACGTTTTGCAGCCTTATTAGTTTGAACAACCTGCTCTTCCACGGGTCAGCTCCTACTGGTCCTGACCGGCAATCTCTTTCTGCCGGATCAGCGTATTAATGCGTGCGATTTCTCTGCGCATTGTACGTTTCTGCACGGGGTTATCTACATGGCCGATTACCATCTGGAATCTCAGATCCATGTATTTCTTCTTCAACTCGTTCCGCTTCACAATCAATTCGGAATAGGACAGTTCTTTTTCTTTCTTTGCCATCTTTTACTCCTTAGTCAATCGTGGGGCGATACGCAATCTTAGTCTTGATTGGCAATTTGCTACCAGCAAGCTTCATAGCACTTGCGGCCAATTCCAAATCAACACCACCAATTTCAAACAGAATCTGACCTGGCTTAATTACAGCAGCCCAGAACTCTGGAGAACCCTTTCCCTTACCCATTCGGGTTTCAGCAGGTTTCTTGGAAATAGGCTTATCTGGGAATACACGAATCCAAACCTGTCCCTTACGATTAATCTTACGATTCATCGCAACACGGGCAGCTTCGATATGACGTGCAGACAACCAAATAGGCTCCATAGCAACCAAGGCAATCTCACCGAAATCGATGTTATTTCCTCTTGTTGCATTTCCCTTGATTCTACTGCGCTGCACCTTACGGTGCATTACTCTTTTAGGTGCAAGTGCCATCACTAACTCCTTGAAGCTTTAGCGCCACGATCTCCACGAGAAGATCGCTCACCACGCTCAGAACGATCGCGACGAGGCTTTCTTTCAGACTGACCTGCATCTTCATTCTGCTCATGACTAAACTTTGTTCCGTTATATACCCATACCTTGATACCAATCTTACCAAAAGTTGTATGGGCCTCTGAAAAACCATAATCAATGTCAGCTCTCAGAGTGTGAAGAGGTGTTCTACCTTCCTTATGTTCCTCTGTACGTGACATTTCAGCACCACCAAGACGACCGCTAATGCGAATCTTGATTCCCTGAACTCCACCTTTCATGGCATTTCCTGCAGCCTGCTTTAAGGCCTTGCGGAAAGAACCACGATTTGCCAACTGACGTGCGATGTTCTGGGCGATAAGAGAAGCGTTTACTTCACCACGCTTAATCTCACTTACCTTAATCTGAACCTTTTTGGTGAGTTGCTTTTGAATCTCAGCACCAATTTTCTCGATATTGGCACCCTTCTGACCAATAATCACACCAGGACGTGCAGTGTGAATCATGATAGTAACTCGCTGAGGGTGACGAATGATTCCGATATGAGAAATATCAGCATTCTTACACTCTGGCAAATTATCAATCATCTTTCTAATCTTCAGGTCTTCCAACACCAGATCAGCATACTCTCTGGAATCTGCATACCAGCGTGACTGCCATGTCTTGTTAATTCCAAGTCGCAGTCCGATAGGATGTACTTTCTGTCCCATCTTATTCCCCCGCCTTTTCGTCTACAACAACAGTGATATGACACATACGCTTCAGAAGCATATCTGCACGGCCACGGGCACGGAACCATACACGCTTCAGTCGTGGACCTTCGTCAATACGAATTTCCTTTACATACAACATATCTTCATCAAGTTGCTTGTTAGCATACAGTGCGTTAGCAATTGCGGACTTCAAGGTCTCACGAATCAACTCAGCACCCTTCTGAGGCATATTCTCAAGAATAGCCATAGCCTCTGAACAGGTCTTCCGTTTGACTACATTAGCCACAGGACGAACCTTAGTGGGGGATGCTATCAAGAATTTTGAAACGGCTTTATATCCAGTTTTCTCAGACATCATACCACCTATCTTCCAGATTTCTTATCAGAACCAGCGTGACCACGGAAAATGCGAGTAGGAGCAAACTCACCGAGCTTGTGTCCTACAAGGTTTTCTGTAATATATACTGGAACCCATGACTTACCATTATAAACTGAAATAGTATTTCCAACCATTTCAGGTATAATTGTTGAACAGCGAGAATACGTTTTAATCATTTTACGATCCTCGGCCTTGTTCATCTCAATAACCTTCTTATACAGGCTCTTTTCGATAAAAGGGCCCTTCTTAACAGATCTTGACACGGTTATCTCCTATCCTGCTACTTCTTCTTCCGGCGTGAAACAATAAACTTGCTTGACACCTTCCGCTTGTTGCGGGTTTTGTATCCACGGCAAGGCTGTCCCCAAGGAGTAACTGGGTTACGTCCCTTTCCGGCGCCTTCACCACCACCAAGCGGATGATCAACAGGGTTCATGGCCATACCACGAACAGTAGGTCTAACACCTCGCCATCTGCTACGTCCAGCTTTACCAAGCTGGGTGTTCATTCTATCTTCGTTACCTACAACACCGATTGTTGCGTAGCACTTCTTATGCACACGGCGCATTTCGCTGGAGGGCAACTTGATTGTTACGTAATCGCCTTCCTTAGCAGCAACCAAGGCACTTGCACCAGCTGAACGAACCAGCTGACCACCACGACCCAAGGTCAACTCAATGTTGTGAACAGTGAATCCAACTGGGATTGCTTCCAAAGGAAGTGCATTTCCAACTACTGGAGCTGCATCTTGTCCAGATACAATCTTCTGTCCTACAACAAGTCCCTTAGGAGCAATGATGTAACGCTTTTCACCATCTGCATAGAAAATCAATGCAATATTGGCACTGCGGTTTGGATCGTACTCGATGGTCTTTACTGTACCAGGAATACCATGCTTATCCCGCTTGAAATCGATTTCACGGTACTTGCGCTTGTGTCCACCGCCCTGGTGACGAACTGAAATCCGTCCACCGGCACCGCGTCCACCTCGCGCTTTGCGACCATGGGTCAAGCTCTTCTCAGGCTTGTCCGTAGTCAGTTCATCTTTCCGCAAGTCGATACGTGTACGTGTACCTGCGGTTATCGGCTTATATACTTTAAGAGCCATAGTTATTGGTTCCCCTTACTATCATGTGACCAAAGGCTTAGACGCCTTCGAACACCTTGATGGTTTCGCCAGGCGCAAGCTTGACGATGGCCTTTTTCCAGTTGGAGGTTTTTCCTGCCCGGTAGCGGACACGCTTATTCTTTCCACCAACATTCATCACTGTGCAGTCCACAACATTCACATTAAAGAGCTTGCGTACAGCTTCCTTAATCTGGATTTTTCCAGCAAAAGGACTTACCTTGAAAACGTACTTATTCTCTTCCCGCAAGATAGTTGCTTTTTCTGACAGAACAGGCTCGATAAGGATATCTTCGTACACCATTATTCAGCCTCCGTATTGTAAAAGCCAGAAAGATTCTTGGCAGCAGACTCCAACATGATCACCTTTCTTCCGTAGAAAAGGTCATGAGCACGAAGTCTGTTATAAGAAAGGAATGATACGGTAGGAATATTGCGTCCAGCCTGCTTGATCTTTGCATCATCATCTTTCAGAACGATTACTACACGACCTTCTGCAGGGAAATTCTTCAGAATGGACACCAAATCCTTTGTCTTTCCGCTTTCTACAGTAAAATCTTCGATTACAGTCAAAGTATCATTCTGAGCTTTCATGCTCAAAATTGACTTCATTGCCAATCGCTTAACCTTCTTAGGCAATGTAAAACTGAAATCCCTTGGCTTGGGTCCGAAAACCACACCGCCACCCCGTGTAAGAGGGGATTTTTTATCACCGCGACGAGCACGACCTGTACCCTTCTGCTTATAGGGCTTGGCATTGCTACCATGCACTTCAGAACGATCCTTTGTGCAGGCTGTACCTACGCGCTTATTTGCTAACTCGTTAGTGATGGCATAATAGATAACGTCTTCGTTGACAGGAAGTCCGAACACCTTATCATCAAGAGTAATAGTCCTAAGCTCTTTACCATCGACTGAATAGACTTTCTTTTCCATCGTCTTCCTCTGCCGTTATTTCTTTACCGCGGACTTGATGATCAGCGTACAGTCTTTATTCCCGGGTACAGACCCACGAACCATCACAACCTTCAACTCAGGATCAACCTTTACAACCTTCAGGTTCTGTACGGTAACCCGCTCATTACCCATGTGACCGGGCATCTTTATATTCTTAAAGCTGCGTCCGGGAGAGGTACACATTCCTGTTGAACCGGCTTCACGATGAAACTTTGAACCGTGTGTTGCACGTCCACCGTGGAAACCCCACCTCTTCATTACACCCTGAAAGCCCTTACCTTTTGAGGTAGCGGTAACGTCTACATATTTGGTACCTTCAAAAAGCTCGATACCTACTTCATCACCTACAGCTGGCTCAGATTCAAAATCACGGAATTCTTTAAGATGCCGCTTAGGGGTGATTCCTTCAGGAAACTGTCCTGCATAAGGCTTTGTAACATTCTTGCTCTTGAGCTCTCCGAGACCAAGAACAACAGCGTCATAACCAGCAGTTTCCTTTGTTTTTCGGGCTACAACCACATTGGGGTCAACGCGGATCACAGTAACCGGTGTAAGGTTGCCGTTTTCGTCGAACACCTGGGTCATTCCCACTTTTGTTGCAATCAGACCTTTCATTCTGATATTCTCCTTAATAGAGGAAAAACTTCCTCTCAATTCTTTTCAGCCGCCATTCCCTGATCCGGGGAACCGTACTGCTTGCAGCACTAAAAAGTGGCTGCATACAATAAGTCAACGACTTACTGCTTAATTTCTACATCAACGCCAGCTGGCAGCTCAAGCTTCATCAGTGAATCCATTACATCAGCTGATGGCTCGATAATGTCAATAAGGCGCTTATGTGTACGCATTTCGAACTGCTCACGTGATTTCTTATTTACGTGAGGAGAACGCAATACAGTCACCTTATTAATTCTAGTAGGCAGTGGGATAGGTCCTGAAACCTTTGCACCAGCCTGCTGAACTGTCTGCACGATGGACTTTGCACTCTGATCGATCAGACTAACATCAAATGCTCTAAGTCTGACACGAATCTTTTCGGTAGCCATTATTCCTCCTGGAAAATATGGAGGCTACCTGAAATTTTCTCAGGCAGCCTTCCAGCCAATTAAATTAGTCTTTAACCTCTGTTACCTGTCCAGAAGCAATTGTGCGTCCACCTTCGCGAATAGCGAACTTGAGACCCTTGTCCATAGCAACGGGGTGAATCAACTCACCAATAATCTTGGTGTTGTCACCGGGTTTAACCATGTCTACACCGTCAGGAAGAGTAATTGTTCCTGTGATGTCGGTGGTACGGAAATAGAACTGAGGGCGATATCCAGAGAAGAATGGGCTGTGGCGTCCACCTTCTTCCTTTGACAATACGTAAATCTGTCCCTCGAACTTTGTGTGAGGAGTGATTGATCCTGGCTTTGCCAAAACCTGTCCGCGTTCTACAGACTTCTTATCGATACCGCGGAGCAAGAGACCTACGTTATCTCCAGCCTCTCCCTGATCCAACAACTTGTTGAACATTTCGATACCAGTGATAACAGTCTTCTGGGTAGGACGAATACCGACGATTTCAACTTCTTCGTTCAACTTGATGATACCGCGCTCGATACGTCCAGTTACTACAGTACCGCGTCCAGAAATGGTGAATACGTCTTCAACAGGCATCAAGAAAGGAAGATCAGCAGCACGATCTGGATCTTTGAAGTATGAGTCCATCTGCTCAAGCAACTCATCGATACACTTTGTATCATCAGCAGTTGCATCATCCTTAAGAGCATGGAATGCAGAACCCTTAACAATAGGAGTATCCTCGGGGAAGCCATAAGATGTGAGAACATCCTTTACTTCTTCTTCAACCAACTCCAACAACTCAGGATCGTCAACCAAGTCAACCTTGTTCAAGAATACGATGATTCCAGGTACACCTACCTGGCGAGCCAACAAGATGTGCTCCTTTGTCTGAGGCATAACTGAGTCAGGGGCAGATACTACGAGAACAGCACCGTCCATCTGAGCAGCACCAGTAATCATGTTCTTGATATAGTCTGCGTGACCGGGGCAGTCGATATGTGCATAGTGACGCTTGTCTGACTGATACTCCAAGTGACGGGTATTGATGGTAATACCACGAGCCTTCTCTTCTGGTGCATTGTCAATCTCATCGTACTTCAAAGCCTTGTCACCAAACTTCTTGGCGCAGTGCTGAGTAATAGCAGCAGAAAGAGTTGTCTTACCATGGTCAACGTGACCAATGGTTCCTACGTTCATGTGGGGCTTCGTTCTTTCGAACTTTTCCTTTGCCATGTAATCCTCCTATACCAGATATTCAGGTATAAAAATAAAAAAAATAATTGCCATATTATATAGAGTGTATTACACTCTCAAGCACTATATAAACGGATCTACATGGATGTGGATAAGGAGGGATTAGAGAAATATTTTTTCTCTGCGTGACAGTCCATCCATTCGGACTGTTTCGGCCGGACCACCTATCACCATCAAATCCGTGTTTGATGAACGGTTTGGTACACTAAAGCCAGGAGCTATTAAATAGTATTAGTCCCTTCACCGTTCGTCTTTACTAAAACAAACTACAATCAAAGGGTTGCGAACATCCTATTTCTTGCCTATACAAAAAATTTTACGGTTTCGCCAGACGCTCCAATGTCTGCTTAATTTTAAAAGAACCCGAAGATTGCATCTTCATTTTCACTAACTTAAAGTAGTGGTTACTACTTATACTATTTAAACGCAATATATGCAAGAGGGATACGAATAAAATGACAAGATTTTCCATTGATTTCAAATAAATTCTGACATTTCTTTACTTAAATGAGGATCGACAAAACAAAGCCCTGCATTGTGTAATTTATAATTTCAAGTTATACTTTCACTATGACTTCAGCTGAACTTTCTGAATTGATAGCCACACAGCGGGCTTTTTTTTTAACTGGCAAGACAGAAGACATTCAATTTCGTAAACAACAATTATCTTGTCTTAAAAACACTCTTCTGAAATATCAAAATGAGATACAAGGAGCATTGGCAAAGGATTTACGAAAATCCCCTGAAGAAGTATATATTACAGAATTTGCACTTATCATAAAAGAAATCGACTTTTTAATACGAAGGATTTCTTGGTGGTCAAAACCAAAGATTCGACTACCATCATTTACAACATTTCCTGGAATAAATAAAATTTATTCCCAACCCTATGGTTGTGTACTTATAATTACCCCTTGGAATTTTCCCTTCCAGATACCACTCATAGCAGTGGCAAGTGCAATTAGTGCAGGAAATTGTGTCATTCTCAAACCATCTCACCACGCACAAGCATCAGAACAACTACTGACAACTATAATCAAAGAAACTTTTCCACAGGAACAAGTGACAGTAGTAACAGGGGGCAACGAACTACACCATTCCTTGTTGGCACAAAAATATGACTTTATCTTTTACACAGGGGGTGCCACTGCAGGAAGAAAAATTGCAGAGGCAGCAGCAAGAAACCTAACTCCTGTATGTTTGGAGTTAGGAGGAAAAAATCCCTGCATTGTGGATAACACAGCCGAAATCGATTCAGCTGCAAAACGAATTATCTGGGGGAAACTCATTAACAGCGGGCAAAATTGTCTTGCTCCAGATTATGTTTTGGTACAAGCAGACAAACGACAGGAATTGATAGAAAAACTCTGTTTTTACATGGAGCAATTTTACGGCAATAATCCGGTGGCTCCAGATAGCCCCCTTGCCTCCATTGTAAATGAACGCCACTTTTTCCGCCTATTAAATCTTGCAAACGGAAACAATCCGGCTAACGGAGTTGTAATCACCAGCAATCCTTCTGGACAGAGTTACAACAAAGAAGCATTGAAAATTAAGCCCATCCTACTCGACTCCCCAGAGCGAGAGTCACCAGTTATGCAGGATGAGATTTTTGGCCCAATTTTACCAATTATCCCCTTCAATCAATTAGAAGAGGCTATATCATTTATTCAAGAAAAACCTGAACCACTGGCACTTTATCTTTTTAGTCAAGATAAAGCCACTCAACAACTTGTTATTCAACACCTCCGATATGGAGGAGGCTGCATAAATGACACATTGTTACACGCAATAACACCTCACCTGCCCTTTGGCGGAACAGGCCACAGTGGCATGGGCAAATATCACGGAAAAGCAGGATTTGACACCTTTAGTCACCAGAAATCAATTCTTTCTCGACTTGGGAAATTTGACACAGATTTGAGGTATCCGCCCTACAAGGAGCAGACCTTCAACATTATCAAAAGGTTGTTAAAGTAGAAGTATGGGAAGCGACTTATTTATCATCATTGCAATTGGAGCCCTCATCGGTTTAATTCTCTTTATTTTTAGTAAGTATATCGAAATGGCTAAAACCTACTACAAAAAAAAGAATAACAAGCCTAAAGACCAGACTCCTCAACAAAAAAAAGAAGCCCCCCCTAGCAAAACATATTGCCCGTTGTGTGATTCCGCATTGACTCCGGGAATAAATTTATTTTCAAAAGTATATCGGCCCCTATCCACCCAGGTAGAAGAGGACCAACATTGCACCATCCAAGGCTGCCCCTTTTGCTACAGCAAGGACGGAGAAAAGAAAAAACGGCGGAGTTGCCCAGTTTGTGGACGCACAGTCCCTATGACAGGCTCCCTCGTTGCCCGCATGACCATGCAAAAAACTGGTAGACGCCATGTTCACATCATTGGATGTACAGAATGTCATAAAAAAGTATAAAGAATTTTTCTTTACCTTCCGAAAATTTACTATCAGCGTAGGCTGAAAAAAAACAGCTGGATTGTTCCGATTGCTGGTTGTGGGGAAATGCCAAAGGCATATAGTAGACCATAACATATTCTATCCGCAATCAGGGTTTTGGAATCTTGTGTGCAACAGTAGCAATGCCGGCTAAAAAAAGGAGATACACGATGGTAATTAATCACAACATGAGTGCTATGTATTCTCAGCGCTCAACAAATCTTACCAATGTGGCAGCCCAGAAGAACATGGAGAAGTTGTCTTCTGGACTGAAGATCAACAGGGCTGGCGATGATGCTTCTGGCCTTGCTGTTTCAGAAAAAATGCGCAGCCAGATTCGTGGTTTGAACAAGGCTTCTGAAAACGCTCAGAATGGTCTTTCTTTCATCCAGACCACAGAAGGTTACTTGCAGGAAACAACTGATATTATCCAGCGCATCCGTGAATTGGCAGTACAGTCTTCCAATGGTATTTACACAGAAGAAGACAGAATGCAGATTCAGGTTGAAGTTTCTCAGCTGATTGCTGAAGTTGACCGCATTGCAAGCCAGGCTCAGTTCAACGGTATGAATATGTTGACTGGTCGTTTTGCTCGTGACGAGGGAACAAATGCTGTTACAGCTTCTATGTGGTTCCACATTGGTGCTAACATGGACCAGAGAATGCAGGTATACATTGGAACAATGACTGCTACAGCTTTGAACTTGAGAAACATGGGTGATGAAACTATCATGAGCCTTGAATCTCCTGATGAAGCAAACCGTGCAATCGGAACTCTTGATGAGGCTTTGAAGAGACTCAACAAGCAGCGTTCTGACTTGGGTGGTTACTACAACCGCTTGGAGCACGCTATTCGTGGAATCGATGTAGCTGCAGAAAACTTGCAGTCTGCTGAATCCAGAATCCGCGACACTGATATGGCTAAGGAAATGGTTGACTTTACAAAGAACCAGGTTCTGCAGCAGTCTGGTATGGCTATCTTGGCCCAGGCAAATCAGTCAACACAGAATGTATTGACATTGCTCCGCTAAGAGCTTTCAGATATTCTATAAAAAAGCTATCCGGCTTAAAACTGGATAGCTTTTTTTTATTCATTGATATTAATTTATTCTACAGAATTTAATGAAAAATATTTTAGAAACTTTTACAATCACTTGTTTTACAGACTTGTTCTTCCACGGAAACTGCGAGCCAAAGTTAGGCGATCAGCATATTCCAAGTCGCCACCAACAGGGAGCCCAGAAGCCAAACGAGTAAGTGTAATGGGGCAATCTTCTAAAAGTCGCTGGAGATAGAGTGCCGTAGTATCCCCTTCTACCGTGGGGTTTGTGGCAATAATTACTTCTGTTATTGAGCCAGAATGAATCCGTTCCAGAAGTTTACCAAAGGACAGATTTTCAGGCCCGATACCATCCAGGGGAGAAATCACCCCACCTAACACATGGAACAAACCATGATATTCACGAGATGCTTCGATGGTTTGCACATCTTGAGGTTGTTCAACAACACAAATCACATTACGCTCTCGTGCTGGATTGGAACAGATTTCGCAAGGCTCCACCTCTGTGTATGCACCGCAAATACTACAAGGCTTGATTCGTTCCTGCAAGGTAGTAAGCTGATGGGCAAAACGCTGCAAGAAAATGGAATCAGCCTTGAGGAGATGGGTGGCAATACGTGTGGCACTTTTTTTTCCAATGCCAGGCAACCGTGAGAAAGATTCCGCAAGTTCTTCCAGTGCGTTCATACCTACATTCCCATTCCAGGAATATTCAGACCACCCAGCATTGGGCCCAAATGATCCCGTGTCATCTCCAACATACGTGCGTGGGCATCCCTGCTGGCAGCCACAATCAAATCCTGCAACATGGGAACATCACGAGGATCTACAGCGATGGGGTCTAATTCCACCCGCTGCACTTGAAACTGGCCGTTAATTGTTACTTTTACAATATTACCGCCAGCAGAACCAGTTGCCTGAAGATCCTTTAATCCATCCTGAACTTTCTGGAATTGATCCTTAAAACTCTGAGCATTTTTCAGTATATCAAAGGGATTCATACTACTTACCTCCTACGATGGTGCCTTTGAACACCTTGCAAATTATATCAACTTGATTCGACTTCACTTCTTCTGGTTGAACCTCTCGCACAACCTGCTTAATTTGAAATTCAGCCTCAATTGGTTCTCCAGAAAATTTTTGCAACAAATCAGTTACCAAAGCTTTATCTTTTTGCAACTGATTTAAGGCAAAAGAACTTCCTACAGAAATAATAACTTGATTTTCTACAAATTCCCATGACTGAGAGCCCAACAAAGCAGATGCGGTGGAGGCATGGCCCAGGGACAATTCCTCTACCAATTTGTCTCTTAGTTTATCTCTTGGAACAAAGGTGGCACCTGGCACTTTCCCTACAGGAGGATGTTTAGTTACAACAATAGGTTCTGCAGGAATCGAAGATGGAACCTGAGATACAACAGGGGGAGCAGAGTTTTCCACAGGTTTTACTGAGGGAGCAACACGCTTTTCTCCCGCTACAGCAAGTGATTGTGGTACAACTGGGGGGATAACCGGTTTAGGCCGAGAAACCATAGTACCACCAAAATCACTGGGAAGGTGCCGGTGTTCAGGCGGTACAGCGCCGCCATTAGCAAAAGGGTTTGGACGCCCCTGTGAAATCCCATGACTTTGTGGTGCTGGCGAAGAAGCTTGAGGCTTAGACGGAAGTGTAGCTCCACCCAATAGCT
>JAZQSR010000281.1:0-3463 GCA_045630225.1 Treponema sp.
AAGAAAAAAATCGGCAAAAAAATCGGCCAAAACAAGTCTATTTACTTTTGAGTGAAAAATATTACAAGAAAAATCTTGATTTTACAAATTTTTCACAGATAAAGTAGATTGTACCAGTTTTGGCCAATGCTTTCAATATCAATAGTTAATAATAGAAGGCTAAAGAAAATGCACCATGGGCCTGGGGAGAAGAGCCGGGATCAATGCCTTTTTCCTTACCGTACAGGGCCAAGGACATGTGAAAGGCTCCAATATCAAGCCCAAGTCCAGCGGAAAGATAGGGACCGGTCATACCAAAACGCAAAGCAATGGTCTTGAATATGATGGCTTCCATACCTACTGAAAGATTTAACAAGGGATGGGGAAGAAAAGCGGCCTTCTCCTTATCAAAGAGTTTTGTAAAATTGACATAATCCACGTACACTGCAAAGGAACTAAGCACCTTTTTAAGAACACCAGTGGGAACTTGTACTCCAAGTCCCAAGGCTAAGTCTCCCGACTGCCAAGACTTTTTCCATTCCTCCTCTTCGGTAAAAGACATGGAGGTAATAGCCCCCAAATTCTTATCCCAGTTGATATAAAGATCCTGCCATACCGCAGAAATGGAAAGAACATCCCACACCATGTAGGTTGCACCAATATCAAACCCTACCCCCAAGGTGAGAGAAGCAGGAAGTTTAGAAAAATCAATGGAAGTAATACCAGTTACAGTACCTTGGTGAAAAAGCCCCAATCGACTTAACCCCTCTGCAGTCGCCCCTAAGGATACTTTATGAATTCCTTCATTGATGATGGGGCAAGAAAATCCTCCCACTAAGAACAAGTCGGCACCAGCCATTGCTGTCATTGAAGACACAGAAGGTAAATCTGCCCGAACAAAAACATTATTGTATACACCAATTCCCCAGTTTTTTGCTACTCGAGAATAAGCCAAGGGCAACATAATATCCCCATCTACGTAAATCCCGTTGCTTTTCTTTAAAAGATCTACCAAAGTATTCACAAAATCTGTATTTTTGAAATCTTTGACCATGTCAAAAATCATACCTGAGGCACTGGGAGGTAGACCAAAATCAAAAGCCAAGGAAGGTAAAAATACCTGCTTGCCACTAAACATCATGCCACTGGGATTGTTCAACATCACAAAGGGTTGATTAAAATCACAAAGATAGCTCCCACCCATTCCAGAGGAACGAACATCTACCACAGTGGGAGCAAAAAAATCAACTGCTGAAACTGAGAAAGAAAGTGCAATTGATAAAATCCCACAGAGAAATCTCTTCAGTCTCATTTTTTTACTCCAGTCATCTGATCAAGAAGGTCTCCCATGTTCATGCCACCAAATTGAATAGCTCCCAAATCTTCTTTTCTGTTTGGTTCTCCTTCTCCCGCTGTTCCAGTTAAAACACTGGTTACTCCCATGGCAGTAGTAAGCGAGGAAATTGACTCTTGGCTAAAGCCCTGTTTTTCCAACTCCTGTTTGAAGGTGTCTTCGTTAAAAGAACCATTCTGTGATGCTGCTGTTGCAGCTGTTTGGAAATTCTCCATATTCATATCGCTACCTTCATCATTAACAGTATTTACAATGAGACTGGCAGCACCTAAAGCAAGGGTTGAAACATCGGTAGTTGCAAGAACATCCTTATCTTGCAGAACTGTTTCCATAGCCTTAGTGTTAATATCAGGAGCATCACTGGCAAGGGTTTCCATTATCTTCTTGTAATCTTTTGCTCCGTCTCCTGTAGTAAGCTGCTCCACCGTTTCCCCGATTTTTGAAGTGGGAAGAATGGCTCCAACTCCTGCGTCCAAAAGTTTTTCTTTATCTTTTTGAGGAAGATTCTTTACTTCTTCTTGGTCACGACTAGACAATTCATTAATGATATCAGTAGCCTTGTCAGGATCAGCAGCCAATTTATCGATATTCCCTGCCAGCTCCTCTGTAGACATGGAACCAACAACTCCTGAGATATCTCTGGAAAAACTATATACTGGTTTGGAAAATACTTCACAAGATAGTAAGATACAAACAAAAACTAAAGAAGTTGAGAAAAAAATAATTTTTTTCATAGACGTCTCCTTATTGTTATAATTTTACCAAAAAACAGGGGTAATAACAATGTAAAATATAGAAAAAAATTAACGCCTTGTAAAGATTCGATTATTAGGTCAAAATCAAGTACACTTCTAAATGTAAGGGATAAAAATGAAAAAGAAGCACCTATTATTCGGCATACTCTTTCTTTGCTGTATCATGTACCCAGTGACAGCAGAAAACCAGAGACTTGAATCTACAGAAGAGCTACAACAGGCAGATTTTTTTTCTTTAGGCTTGTTCAGCAGTACTGATTCCGTTAAAACGACGGTAAATCTAGAGGCTGGATTTACTGTCTACAGAAGAAACAGCTTCCAAATCAGGAGTCTCACTGCCATTACTGGTAGCAAGATTTTTGCTGATGAGCCCAATCTCTACCAGCTTGGACTAATGGAAAAAATCACCTTTGGACAAATCGACTATTACAAGGATACAATCACCGCTTCTCGTTATGGATTCTTTTTTACCGGCTTTGGATTCATGTCCTTTGACAAGAGCAGGGAGGAAAAATTTCTTTTTGCCCAGCCCTATTACTGGGAGATTGGTGGTGGTGCGGGAGTGAATATCAGACTCAGCAAGACAGTGGCTTTTTTGGGAGAAATGGGAGGGGGCCTCCATTTGGTACCGGAAGATGATTTTTGGAAAAAGTTGAAAAAAGCAGGCTTTGGAAGGATGAGCCTTGGATTGCGTTATTTTTTAGGTAATAAAAAAAGCTGACACTGGAAAAACTCCTGTGTCAGCCTTGTACCGCCAGAGTAAAAACTACAGTGTCAGGCTGGGAGCGGCATAGGTGCGGCTTCCCAAATCAGCATCCAGCAGGTAGAGGGAGCGGGCATCGGCGCCAAAAAGCTCCATCTTGGAAATAAGCTCGTGGGTATTGGCTTCTTCTTCACCCTGCTCTTTTACAAACCAGTCCAAGAACTGCATGGTGCGATAATCCTTCAAACCTTCTGCAGCAGCATAAATCTCGTTAATGGCAGTTGTTACACCACATTCGTGGGCCAGTGCAAAATGCAAGGGATCCTCTAGCTTTTCATAGGTCTTGTTGGGGCGAGAAATGGAATCAAGTTCAACAAGCTCGTTATTATTATGCAAGTACTGATACATTAACATTCCGTGGTCACGTTCTTCTTGAGCCTGAATTTTGAACCAATTGGCAAAGCCCTTTAATCCCTTGTGCTCGTAGTAGTTTGCAAAGTCAAGATAAAGATAGGCAGAAAAAAATTCATTGTTTACCTGCTTGGTAAGCAAGGACACAATCTTTGGATCTAACATTATATACCTCCGATACTGATATATGGAACGATACTGGATTTGAACCAGAACTGTTCCTGTTTGGTTTAAATATATCCTTCTACAAAAATAAATGCA
>JAZQSR010000282.1:0-4547 GCA_045630225.1 Treponema sp.
GGCTGTAAATCTTGAAGGGCAGCAGGAAATACTTGCCATTGAACCTATGGAAAATGAATCGGAGGAAACATATTCAGCCCTTTTCAGAAAGCTCCAGGATCGGGGGCTTGAAAAAGTATGGCTGTGTGTTTCCGATGCACACAAGGGGCTACAGGCCGCAATACGCAAAACCCTGCATGGAACGAGCTGGCAGAGATGCAAGGTTCATTTCATGCGGAATATACTTGCATATGTTCCACGAAAGGACAAGGAGAAGGTTGCCGCAAAACTGAAGCTTATCTGGAAAGCTCCTGACGAAAAATCTGCAAGGGCGATGAAGGCTATTTTCTGCCAGGAATATGAAAAATCGTTTCCTAAAGCAGTTGAATGTCTTGAGGAAGGTTTTGAGAATTCCATTCAGTTCTATGCCTTCGAAGAACTGGACAGCCGTAAGATTTCAAGCACAAACACACTTGAAAGGCTCAACCGTGAAATTCGAAGGAGCTCCTCTGTTGTCGGTATTTTTCCTTCAACGGATTCTTATATAAGACTGATAACAAGCTACCTGCTTGAGTATTCAGATGACAGGCAAACTGAGCGTTGTTACATGAATGCCGGTTCAATCAAACTTCAAAAGGAGATTCTGTTTAACGCAGCATGATGGATTTGGGGCTTTTTTCAGGATCGAAATTGCGAACTAAACTTGACACAATCAAAGATTCTTATTGCATCTTTAATCGTTATTATTGTTATTTGATGATTCATTCGTTTCAGGATATTTTTCCTTTATTTCTTCTATTGATGAAAAATGGTTATGAAGGAAAATCTTATACATTTTATCTGAAAATTTATATAATTGGAATAAATCACTTTTACAAAATATTTTTGCTATTGCATAAATTAAAGCAGAATCGTCAAATGGTCCATTAAATGAAATATTACCCCGTTCATCTTGAGAACCGTAAACGAACCATTCATTATTCAATTTTATACATCCTTAAGCCCCCTGGTAGTTTAACTAATTTACCAATATTTAAATCTTGTATCTCTTGCTCATCTAATCCTGTTTTTAATATTTCTATTAATTCTTCTCGTGTCATACAACCTCTCTTATTTATTTTAATTGTAGTTTTGTATTCAACTATGCCACTATCTCCTGCAAGACTGCCTTCTCACTCTGTAGCACAGACATCTGGGAAACTATGGCCAGTGCTTTTGAGGTACCTCGGTTTACGGCAGTGACAATTTCTGTAGATGTTGCATTTGCTACTGGAAATGATGTTTGTGGCAACTCAGGCGGTTTGGGTGTGGCATTTCTCAAGACCTGCGTTCTTGCCTCCGCCAAATTCTTTATTGTCAGTTTCTTTAGCAAAAGTTCTATAATACCAACACCTACATTAAGAATTCCTTCTTTTATTTTTTCACCACCTACCTGTAAGGCTCGCTCTGAACGGGCTTTTTCTATCAATTGAAGTGCCTCTGCAAGTTGCACTATTCCTTTTATGATATTGATTGTAGCATCTATTCCCATCCCTGTTGTCATTATTGCAACTATTGCAAGCCCAGCTGCTGGTGCGAACGCAGATATAGCCTTTATTGCAATGATTACACCTGTTGCAACAAAAAGTCCCTGACTCAATGCCTCAAAATCTAAATCAATTTTCCAGTTTGTTAGTTCAAGAGCTCTCAAGATTTTATTTTGGAAATCCATTGCCATGATGGTCTCTTCCCCGCTCTCAACTATCTGCTCAAACTCAATGATATCTACAATGTCTCCTGTTATTAAATCATGTACCTTCGCTTTTATTATATAGTGCCCTTCTTTGACTGCCTCAAATGTCCTGTCATACGGATTTGAAAAGTTATTGTCAAGACAATCTGTGATGTTTTCTGCCAGTGTTGCCATTAGGTTATGGGCATCTGTAAAATTGTTATCTCCGTCTTCCACTTCTCATTCAATGTAATGTCGATCAAAGAGCGGTTTGTCTTCACTATCCCTGCCTCCCGCTCCAGCTCCTCCCTGCTGACTCCTCTGTATTCCTCCCGCTTTTTGTTCTGTGCCACATGGGGCAGCTCGTGGGCAAGGATTTTCCTGCCCTCCTCCGTCTCGGGCCGGTAGGCGCCATTCCTGAAGAAAGATGTCTGTGCCTAGCACCAGTGCTAGAGCATGATGGCTGCGGGTGTATTCGTCTGCTGCAGGCCCATACACCATCTTCACTTCCCCAAGGTCTGCACCGTTCCATCTACAAAATATATTTTTATTCCTCCAGCAGAAATCCTTACCTGTTGAACAGCTAGCGACTCTTCTTGCACCATGTTCATGTAATTACAAGATTGCTCTAACACCCAGCTCGTGTGAAGGATTTTTTCTTTTCTGGAGTATCTCCAGTGGATATACTCTTGGCAGGCAGCTCCGTCTGCCCTCACGATCATCTGCCCTAAGAAAGGCCACTTGCTTTCCAGCTGGAAAGTGACGGTAAACGACTGCACACTATTGTCTTCCCCAAAATTGATAACCACGCCAGTCATCCCCTGCACTTCGTCCATACTCCCTGCAAGGGCACAAATTCTATCCAGCTTTGTAGCAAAATCCATGTCATGCCCAACACCGGCAAACAAGGCGGAAACATCTGTGTCGTAAGGAGAGGTGTAACCACGAGGCTCATATTGGGAGAAGTGGACTTCCGCAAAGATATAGAGGCACAGCCCAAGGACTGCAACGAGGAGCATGATAACCAAGCATTTCCAGATTAAAAAGAGGCTTTTTATTAACTTACGTATAACCATCATTTTCCTGTCTTTTCTATCATTCCTCATTATAAACCTCAAAAGCATTGTAGTATTTCTCTGCAACGACTCCATATTTCTCTGCCAGCTCTCCTCCCCAAGGTCTGCACCGCCAAAACTCAAGCCGATTGGGAAAATCTCCTTTCTTGAAATATTGAAATTACTCCATTTAAGATGCGTGGCAAGTGGACGGATGGGACTTTAATTTGACGGATACTTTTTTACAATTAATATCTTGAAGTCTTCAGAATATTTGGACAAAAAATGCACCTCCTAAAATTGAACTGTATTGACATATCCAACTTTGGGGTGCACCTCATAAACCATTTTACCGAATAAACTCACTTTTTCTTCCGATGGCCAAATTGAGTTTCGGCTTTAATTTGACTGAGAACATACTGATAAAAATCAGAAAAAGCCTCGTCTTCTGTATCATACGAGTCTATGATATAGGCATGGCCATCTCTGTGATTTGTTGCATATATCACCCATTTTCTATTTTTTTTTACACAGCCCATGAAGTGTGGATGACCGTCATAATAGTGGTCAAGCGCAATATCATAAGATTCCATCTTCAGATTCTCGTCCTTCACTCTTTTCTCGAATTCCATTCTTTTCATTCCGTTTCCTCCTATTCCACTTCAGTGACTATGCCCAAAGTTTTCATATCAAATACATTCAATGGTGTTATAAATTGTGGCGCTCCGCCATCAAACCATTTTATAGACGTGTCGTTTACACAAGATTTTTGGACAAGGCCATTAATCCCTTTTCGGTGGTCCGTATAGTGTTTCAGCTTTAATTTGACTCTTTATTAATAGATAAAAGTCTGAGAATGCCTCGTCTTCTGTAGCATACGAATCAATAATATAGGCATGTCCATCTCTAAAGTCTGTAGCATATGTCACCCATTTTCTATTTTTTTTTACACAGCCCATGAAGTGTGGATGACCATCATAATAGTGGTCAAGCGCAATATCATAATCTTCCATCTTCAGATTCTCGTCCTTCACTCTTTTCTCGAATTCCCTTCTTTTCATTGTGTTTCCTCCTATTCCACTTCAGTGACTATGCCCAAAGTTTTCATGTCACGTACATTCAATGGTGTTATAAATTGTGGAGCTCCACCATTGAACCATTTTACCGATTTGTCATTCGGATTATACCATTCCACAACTGTTCCTGCAATTCCATACTTTTCCTCCTATTTTTTTGCGTCTGCTCCAAAATAATCTTTTGGGTCTATTTCTCCAACAAAGTTTATTTTTATTTCATTTGGATCACTTGTATGTGTCTTTTGCCACTTTTCTACAACTTGTTCTCTTGTCTGGTTTATTGACCAAGGTTTTAAAAGTTTTTCCTGCTCTTCCTTTGTCAAATACTTTTCCAAATCACACAGGAATGGTTCTATAAACTCTGACATTGTTAGTTCTTTAAATTGGCGATTGTATGGGATTATTATTGGGGCTGAGTTTTTGGGATTATTAGAACCCCAATAAATATATACTTCTATATAAGAATATGGTGTTCGTTCTACAAAAAAATCCGTTCCAATTAAAACTGTACAATCATTAATTTTCTCTCGCCATTTGGTTTTTTCACTATTATAATCCTCAAAACAAGCACCTCTCAACGTATTGATTATCCATGGTATCATTTCTTTCGTGATAATTATTGAATCTATGGTACCTGCCTCATTGCTAATTAGTTTTAATTCCCCATTTTCTATTTCTTCAATCTTGTGACTGTATTTCATTATTTTGCTCCTGGTTCAACTAATT
>JAZQSR010000283.1:0-3862 GCA_045630225.1 Treponema sp.
GGACCTTGAATAAGGATTTCCATTGCATTTACCTTGCTTCTTCATATGCATGTGTTTCTCCTAATACAACGATTCTATAGCATTTCTTGGCATGTATAAAGCATTTTTTAGAGCAAATGTTGAGGAGAGAAGTTTGACCAAAAGCAATTCAGGCCACAGCTCCGCAGCCCAGAGCGATTTCTGGTGATTCGTGCCTCCCATGTTCTCTCCTTGAATTCTATTCCATACGCTCATACAACAAAAAATATATTCCATCCTTAATCACTATCTGATTGTAATTCAGTGCTTCTATGACAACTCCTATGTGTTTTTCATCCGCCTTGATATAAAGCACTTCCTTGAACATCCTTTTAGGAACAGGATAACCCAAAAAATCTGTACATATATAAGAGTCCCGCAGCCAATCGGGAGGAACCACGAGGGACTCCCCGCCTATTTCCAGTGTTGTGTATATCGGATTTTTAAACTCACTCCATCGCTTGCGGAAGCAGTCTTGCTGAATGACAATAGATTCATAGTTGTCATAGGGATACCTTTTCCCCTGCCGGTCACGCAGGTTCTGGGCTTTTGTAAAGACATGATATTGCTTGCCTTCTGGTGTTGTGTACAATTCAGGAGGACAAAACAGCTCCTTGTACTTGAACACTCCGTACAGCCTTTCAATCTCAATGCTTTCCGTTCCGTCAGGTGTCATGGATTGTTCGCTTGTGGGGATGGGAACAACTAACTGTTCAATACCGATACCCTCCGCTTCATTTCCAGAAAGAAATGTTCCCCCAAGCACCATCATGGCAAGCACTGCAATTTCAATATGAAAAGTTTTCACTGTAGTCACCTTCAAAATATACTCCGTACCTCCAACACTCCACTTTCCCCACTGGTGGCACCACCACACTCCACCACAAAGGCGTATTCTGGCAGGGTGTAGCCTTTTTCTGCAAGCTCCTTCTGGCTGTCTGCATCATCCTCGTCTGCAGTGTAGGTCACCTGCCACTGGCATTTGATTCTACCCCCGCTCACGACGGCGGACAGGGTGGTTAGCGGGTCGTCCGTACCGTCAGCGTCCTTCTCCACAATCTTGATGGTGGCGGTGGTTCCGTCCTTGATTATAGGCATCTTCTGCTATATTCTTAAAAAAAATCTTCGTAGTGATATGTATAATTAGTGCTGCCAGCCCTGAATTCAATGATTGAATCCTGAAGCTTTACATCCAGCAGGTATAGATTGCCTCTGGCACCCCACCAGTTCTTCAATTCCTTTATGTCCACCAGCATATGCATTTCATTTGTGTACCAATTATAGAGGATCATTCGTTCCCGATACAATCTTAAAGGAATTACGATAATATGCCTCTCACTTACGGGACACCAGCTCTCTGTTGGGCCATGATTATCCAACGTCATGTCAGAGAATTGGCGCTCCTCCAATTTTTCCAGAGTTTTCAAGGAGTATACAACCAGCCCCCGCTCTGCCATGATTACAAATGCCTCTCGTTGGAACCAGAAGAACCCGAACTTGTTGTCCCTGAGTATATGGCTGATGTCCTTCTGTTCAATCAGACTTCCATCCTGAGCCGAATATATATTGTAAAGGAACAAGCTTGACGAATCTGATTCATAGGATTTGGATTCATAGCACAAATGAAGCTTCCTATCCCGCAACTTGGGATAGCATTTGTACACACCTTCAGCCTGCCACAACTCCTCCAAAATTCTTTTCGTCACGGGATTCAGAAGCACCTTGCGATGGATGTAAAATCGTTCCATAACATACGACTCATATGCCCCCATCCCCAAGCCGACACTTCCTCTGATAAAATCAGAAAGATGCAGGGTGTTGAAGTCCCCGCCGTTGTACCTTGGTTCTGTATCGAGAACATCAACGTTTGGCAACTGCTCCATGTATCTTCTTAACCGCTCATCGCTGACTTCTGGATACCCGCCTGCTGCAGCTGAACCAACTGAAAGCAGAAACAGCGCTACCAGAATACCTGTTTTCATCTTATCCTCCTTAACTCTAAAGCTTGTCCGTTATCCACTTTGTGAATGATTCTGGACTGACACAAGGGTCTCCGCCAGAATGGGCATTTCCCTTTCGGATTGATTCTGGAATTTTTTTCATAATGACTTCATTTGTTTGATTCCACCATATTGCTGTGTCGTCATCTATGGTGTCTGTACTGCTCCCAGGATTATATGTATTCACCACAATGTCATCGTGTCCCTCATTTTTATGTCCGCCTTGGACTGATGACTTTTTCTTGCTAGCATAGCAACCAACCAAATCTACTATAGGCGGCATATGAGAGTTAAATCCCAAAACATTGTCGTTCACATCATATAAATTTCCATCGAAATCTCCATGAGCTACTACCACCAACCTTACAATTGATTTATCGGAAAGCAACTGTTCAAACATCTGATTGGTGGCTGTATTTCCGTTTACCAAACGGAATTTGTATCCCATATCTTTCGCAGCCATTCGTATCTGTTTGTAATTATCACGTACAAGGAGATTGTATCCGATATTATTCAATGTATTCCATAAGTCTATGGCACTGAAAACTACTATTGTGTCTCGAACCTTATCGTCATTCTCCCCCACATACTCCGCATCCTCCACCTCCTCCCCAACAATAGGATTCTCCTGCTCGGACAGCTCCTTGTACTGAAACTCCCCAGATGCAGGCTTGTCTGAAAATACCATTGGATCCAGTTTCATCTGTTGCACTTGCCCACGCTCCCGCTCTATGGGGCTCACTCACTTCTTTGTCCTTCTAATATTTTTTCTCCATTTCAAGTCTCCGTTTCTTGTATGAAGATGTTTTATCAAAAGCAATATATAGCTAAAACCTGAGAGTACGATTCCTAACAGAAGAACTAACTCATATGTACCAGTGTTTAGAGGACTAATATCATGTATGGAACATCTTCTTCTGATGATATCAATGAAAGCCATGAGATAATATCCTGTGAATACATTTGTAAAAAAGAGGACAACTCTAAGAATTTTTCCTGTCAGCAGGATTTTCAGCGTCTCTAGTGTCCCAAAAAGTATAGAATATGTGACAATAGTATCTCCATGCTGATGCAATCTTCCAAAACCAATCCCCCAAAGCACTACCAAAGAGGAAACCATATAACCTACAAGGAAAATGCCTGACTCCACAATATGCCCCTTGACGTTACTGTTTTGCATCAAAAATCTCCTTGTCTGTTTTGAGGTCAAAGTGCCTGACAATAACTTTGTCCGGGTACTTTTCCGTAAATTGGTTGAGGCTTCTTAGTAGTCCCCTCGGTGTATTACATTCCTCTATTTCTATGGAATAATTTTTGTTAAGGATTTCTGATGCTTTTGAAGCACAGGACATTATGGAGCGGCCTTCCATTTTTAGTATAGCATTCCGTATCTTATACTCTTCTGGTTCGGTCAATCGTAGTTCAAATGTAGTCAGCTTCTCCTCTGTATCCCAATACTTCAAGTAATTCTCAATCGTTATTTTCATATGATATCCGTCGATTATATCTGATGTCCTGCCATCACCATAATGTCCGCTTGCATCTAGCATGACACTCCTTGTTGGATTGTCCTCATTGATACACATGATAAAGGCATGTTCTCCAACAATTTTTCCTTGAAAGGAATCTGAGGTACTGATCCCTATGATAACTTTTCTTCCACTTAGGTACTGATTTGTGATAAAACTCCCACCATATTTACCAAAACTTTCCACTCCTTTTTCCACCATCTGGTTGCTTTCTAAGGTCTCGCTTGGAACTACTGCATCTGAAGTGGTAAAATGACTGGTTTCCATCATACCAGGTTCCCGCTCTATCTCGCTCACTCGCTTCTTCTCGCCACC
>JAZQSR010000284.1:0-1863 GCA_045630225.1 Treponema sp.
GCGGCTTCTTTTCTGGCTTTTTCCGTAATCTTTGCTCGTTCTCTGGATTCTTGTACGATTTTCTCTGCTTTCTGCTGGGCTTGCTCCATGACCACGGCATATCCATCTTTTTCCATGTGCTTCAAGCCGTGCTGCTCGGCCTTGATTTCGTACCCCAGCCGCTGGAGGGTAGGATTTTGATACTCATGGTGGAACTTTTGGTAAAATCTTGCCAGTTGATACCCTCCCGCCTGTTCGGCCTCGGCTCGGGTCTCGATGCGTTCTATGCCGTCCTGTGCCAATGCCCTGCCGATGCTGACTTGCTTGGCAAGACCACGGGTGCAGTCGGCTTGCGGCTGCATACAGACATGGAGATGGGGGGTGCCCTCGACCTCTGAAAAATGACCCACGGCAAACAGTACGGTCATGTGGGGGAAGTCCCGCTCAAGGTCTACCACCCATTGACGGTATACGTTCTCATACTCGGCCCGAAGCTGGGCCCTGCGTTCTGGGGTGGTGTCTGGGGAGTAGTACTCCCCGCCCAAGTCATCATGGGAGCCGTACTGCAAGACAGCCTCATAGGCCAGTTCCCCCTTGCCTTGGGAGAGTGTCCCGTTGCTCCTGTGCCACTCGCAGTAGCCCGTCTGTATCTGGCGGTCTTTACGGCGCTGCTTCGCATTGTACTGGTCAATATAGGGTTGGAACTGCTGGTCGGTGTACTCCTCGATAGTCATGTGGGAGCCGTCGGGCCGTCTCAATCGGTCGATGATGACCACATCATCCTGGATAAGGGACGGGGTTACATTGGGAGAGATGGCACGGATGCCGTCAATATCCAGGGAATGCTTTGGAGCTAATCTGCCCACACTCATGCTTGCTGCAATTTTCATAAATATTACCCTCTATTTTTCTTTGTTTACGACTATTATAGAAGAGTAACGAACTTTTCTGTTACGAAGTGACGGAAAGGCTCAAAGCCCACTTTGACACTACGCATCAAAGCATTTGAGGTCTTCAAAAGGGGTTCCCCCTTGCCAGACGGCCTATCCACTCTCTTAGGGGGCTGCACCCCCTGGCGATGCCACACCCTTGCAACCGATTCAAAAATGCACAAATCTTGCCGTTGTGACGGCCGCGCTCGGTACTTTCCCAATCGGCCTTTTCGCTCACAAACAAGAAGCGCAGGCTGCAGCCTGGGCTTCTACTATGTTCACTCAAATCTAGGCGGACAATAGACAACCAACAGATTGATTTCTCCATTGTCCTTGTAATCACATTCAATGCCATAGTTGCCGAATGTGAACCAGGGGATTTCTTTGACCAGGGGGCGAATGACATGGTCTGCAAAGCTGACCACACCATATTCAGACGGCGCACCCCAGATACACGCATCATTGACAGCATCCAGACAACCCTGGCACAGCTGGCTCTGGATTGCGGCTGGCTCAATCGGTTTCTGTGTGCCTGTTATCTGCACATGAGCATAGCCCCTGTCGGAGTCTGTCATGCTATGCACATAGCTGTCTTCGTCCGTGAGGCCACCAGACTGCATATAGCCAGCTGGTTCCTCAATAAGCTGCTTCCCATCATAGCGGTTGATTTCCAGCCGAACAAACTCAAAGCTATTCAGGTTGATAATGCCAATGTTGTCCTCGCCCCAGTATGGCCCCTGTCCACTGCACAGAAAGCAAGCCTCCTGTGCCAGTTCGGAAACATAGGAGGTGTGTTCATACCCTGGTGCAGCAGCTTGGTTGGAGCAGCCAACCAGAAGCAGAACCAGAACAAAAGGCAGCAATCTTCTGACACAACTGACCAGCCGCCAGAGTAGTGGTTTGGGCCGTAGCTCAAACACGCATGGCTTCCACTCTCCGCACCCCTCGCAGA
>JAZQSR010000285.1:0-2245 GCA_045630225.1 Treponema sp.
TGCTTTCTGTAATAAAGGGTACTACAGGAGCGGCTACCTTTGCAAAGGTTTTCAGTGCCCAGTACAGGGTTTCGTAGGCTTCATTCTTGTCACCATCGTTTTCACTCTTCCAGAAGCGGCGGCGGCTACGACGAATATACCAGTTGTTCAGCTGGTCAATGTAGGCCACGATGGGATCAATGGCCTTGGACAAGTCATAGGCATCCATGGCCACGGTAACATCCTGCACCATCTTCTGGGTGATGGAAAGCAGCCAGCGATCCAGAGGATTTACAGGCAGATTTTCAGCAAAGCCATGTCCCTTGGCCTGGATTCCGTCAATATTAGCGTAGGTAACGAAGAAGCTGTAGCTATTCCACAAAGGAATGAGGATTCCCTTGAGAACATCACGAACACCCTCGTCACTATATTTCAGGTCGTCGGCCTTTACGGCGGTGGAATGCATCAGGAACAGGCGAATGGCATCTGCACCGAACATCTTCACAGCCTCTGCTGGGTCAGTGTAGTTTCTCAGGCTTTTAGACATCTTCTTTCCGTCGGAAGCCAAAATCAAACCACTTACGATACAGTTGTCAAAGGCGGGACGGTCAAAAAGGGCTGCAGCCAAAACTGTCAGTGAATAGAACCAGCCACGAGTCTGGTCTAGACCTTCGGAGATGAAGTCTGCAGGGAAGTGGCTTTCAAAGTATTCCTTGTTTTCAAAGGGATAGTGATTCTGGGCATAGGGCATGGAGCCAGACTCAAACCAGCAGTCCAAAACCTCTGGAATGCGTCTCATGGTACCGCCACACTCACAAGGAATAGTAATTTCGTCTACAAAGTGCTTGTGCAGATCTTCGGGATATACACCGGAAAGCTCCTTTAGCTCCTGGCGACTTCCCACACAATGGGTTTTGCCACAGTCAGGACACTTCCACACAGGAATGGGGTTTCCCCAGTAGCGGTTACGGCTAATGGCCCAGTCACGAGCTCCCTCCAGCCACTTACCAAAGCGACCGTTTTTGATGTGGTCAGGCTGCCAGGTGATTTTCTGGTTGGCGGCTACCATCTTGTGACGAATATCCTCTACTTTAACGAACCAGCTACCAACGGCACGGTAAATCAAGGGGCTAGAGCAACGCCAGCAGAAGGGATAGGAGTGGAGAATCTGGTCTCGTTTTACCAACTTTCCTTCCTGCTTAAGGCGATCGATGATGTCCTTGTCACAATCCTTTACGAAGCGGCCCTTGTACTCAGGTACCTCGTCGGTAAACTTACACTCGTTGTCGATGGGGCAAACGGTAGGAACACCAGTTCCCTTGAATACCTTGTTGTCGTCTTCACCAAAGCCGGGGGCTGTATGAACGATACCAGTTCCGTCCTCTGTGGTAACAAAGTCACCGTTCAAGACACGGAAGGCACCAATGGAAGGAGGATTGCCGTCAGAACCGTCGGTGGCCTCCTTAAGCTGGGCAAAATAAGGGAACAATGGCTCATAGCGGGTGCCAATCAGCTCACTTCCCTTCTTCTTCCACAGAATAGTACATTCCTCAGGCTTCTTGTAATAGGCTCCCAAGCGGCTTTCTGCCAAGATATAGCACTCGTTACCGTCGGCCACCTTTACGTAATCGATATCAGGTCCCATGGTAAGACCCAGGTTGGAGGGCAAGGTCCAGGGAGTGGTGGTCCAGGCCAAAAGATAGGTGGAGCCATTGGTCATGTCGCTGTCGTTGCAGTTGGGGCCAGCTTCTGTTACCTTGAAACGGACGGTAATGGCGGGGTCGTGGACTTCCTTGTAGCCTCCCAGAGCCAACTCATGGTTGGAAAGAACGGTGGAACAGCGGGGACAATATGGCAGGATGTAGTGGCCTTCATACAAAAGACCCTTTTCCCACAGGCTCTTGAGAACCCACCAAATAGATTCCATGTAGTCGGGGTTCATGGTTTTATAGTCGTTTTCAAAGTCTACCCAGCGGCCCAAGCGAGTGATGGTTTGCTCCCACTCGTTTACATAGCGGAGAACGCTGGCACGACAAGCCTCGTTGAACTTGGCTACACCGTAGGATTCAATGTCGGTCTTGGAATTGAGGCCCAATTCCTTTTCGATAAGGTTTTCTACAGGAAGACCGTGGCAGTCCCAGCCAAAACGGCGCTCCACACGAAAACCTTTCATGGTCTGGTAGCGGGGAATAATATCCTTGATGGTGCTGGGAATAAAGTGGCCAAAATGGGGCATTCCTGTTGCAAAGGGAGGACCGTCATAGAA
>JAZQSR010000286.1:0-8692 GCA_045630225.1 Treponema sp.
ATCCGACTTCTGGCTTGCGTATCAATAAAACTTTTAGCGTTATGTTACGAGTGGGTTCAGGAACTACCCACCGAACAGTTATGCCCTTTATCTCACTAGACATTGGAAGCATTCGATACTAATTAAAAGGAAAGTGCATGAAACAAGAACTACAGCAAAAAGATTTTCCACAGGATTTCATTACATTTCAGGATATATTATTTGCCTATCCTCCAGTTGAAGATGATGAAGACCTAGCAGTAAAACCTATTTTTCATCATTTTACTGCTACCCTCCCAGGGGGATTTGTTAGTTTGGTGGGGCCAAATGCTTCTGGCAAATCCACCTTTATGTTGCTGGCAGCAGGCCGACTTTTACCCCAGCAGGGAAATATTTTTTTGTTGGGAAAGAATACTAGCCAGCTAACGGAAGAGGAACGAAGCCTTTTTGCCTCTTTCATTTATCAAAACATGGAATTTGATACAGAAGAGCCTGTTGCCCAGCTTTTAGAACAGGTGTATCTCAATGGAGCTTTTGGTGGAAGTTGCCAGCCTATTCAAAGCCCCGCAAAGGACTTGCTGGAAGAAGTTGCTACAGTGCTGGAATTGGAGGAATTGAAAACAAAACCACTGAAAACCCTTTCCAAAGGACAAATGCAGCGGGTAATTCTGGCCTTTTCCCTGTTGTATGGGAGCAAAAGCATCTTTATGGATGAGCCCTTATTTGCGCTGGAGAACAACCATAAACACAAGATTTTAGGCTACATCAAAAGCTATTGCCACCAGTTGGGAATCACCATTTATATTTCCATGCACGAGCTAGAGCTCAGCAGAATGTATCCAGACAATGTACTCTTATTCTATCCCAATCGGGACATGGACTTTGGCTCACCAGATGAAATACTGACACCCCAAGCCCTAGAAAAAGCATACGGAGTGCCAGCAGCCATGTTAAAAGATGCAGAAAGCCTTACCCGCAAAAACTTACAGGAACAATATGAAAATTACTCCTTATAAGGGTGGTATTTTTCCACCAGAAAGGTTTGATAGCTATTGGAAAAAATAGCTTTATTTCACCCTCCTTTAGTTACTTTTTTTAGGCTGTACTAAGATATAAATTTTTTCATTCTCATTAACTGGACTACTGAAGGTAATATTTACCGTTCTAGCTGAATCTGTAGAACCTACACGATGAAGGGTAAAACCATAAGGGCGTAAATCAACACGACTATTTGCATCAACCCTTAATAATTGTGGCCATAAAGAATATTCCTTTCCATCCTTATCTACTATGGAATCTTCAAACAGGTCAATGGCTTTCATATCCCCACCAATACCTTGTACTTTATGGTTAAAACTTGGAGTATTTCCTGTAGTAGGAGGATTAGATAACACCAAAGCCTGAACATATTTTTTGAATACGGAGTCAAAAGTTTCATTTTTTCCGAGGGATTGTAATGCCTGAGTAATAGCTTGTTGGTCAACGTAATTGTTGGTAGCAATTTCTTTGATTAAGGCAGTTCCACCATAGTTTCTCGCTAAATAAGCACCAAAGGCATAGGCACCTGCATAAGAAATAACAACATTATCCCCATCAAGCCAATCGGTAAGACCTGAAACGTAGTAATATTTGGCAAAGGTAGGCAAACGGCCAATGGAAGACTCCTCATCTGTTATCTTTAAATAATCTTGTATCATGTCTTCACAAACCATGGACAACATCTCTGTAAACCAAGTACTGTAATTCAACACATCAGATTGCTTAGTAGCATTAATCATGGAGGCCACTGTTTTTTCTCCATAGTTAATCATGTGCTGAAATTCATGAGCCAAGGTAGAATATACCGTGGATTCATAATTTTGTAAAAATCCTGAATCCACGTAAAAATACTTTCCTCCATTGGTCAAAGCAAGAATTGCAGCAGTTGCAGAATCCACATAGGTGTAATCACTGTTTTTGGAATAATAATCCTTTGGCCAGAAATATCCCACAACACCAGAATCTTGACCAACCTTGTAATCACCACCAATATCATAGACAACGATATTCACCATTGATCCTGTATCACTCACATCAGTAATGTCTTTAAGCATCTCGTTTTGACCAGAAACATGAGATATCTTGTCAGACTCCTCACCAAACACAGCTCTAATTTGAGAGTACATATAATCGAATTTATCCGCTAAATACTCTGCCTTATTATTAATTGAAAGACTACTTCCATCATCAGAAACAACCCAAACATAGCAATAATTTCCTTTAGCTTGGAGTGTAGCATTTCTTTTGGTATATGCACCGTCAGAAGAGGCCTCCTGTATCCCAGTTCCTTTATTTTTTGGAACATCTATCCAAAGGGCTTTAGTATCACCTGTATTCCAACTTTTAACGGTTTTCTGGGGTTCTCCAACTACAGGTTGAAGAGAGAAAACATCTTCGGCACCACGGCTTGCACCCCCAATTTTTTCCAATACTGGTGGCACAAAATCTCTTGCAGGAGCAAAATCCTTGCGAATAATACCAGAAGCGGTAATTCCAGAAACATCTTTTAAAGAATCAATGCCGGAAGGAAGATTTTTATATGCAGCATTCTCCACAAGATTTGCAGAAAACTGATTTTCAGTACCAAAATGATGAGTAGAAATAACATAACGAGTGGATCGAGCAGACAAAACTTTAGAGCCAAAGTTCATCTTAGCCATAAACACGTCTACAGGTTGATTTGCTTGAATATTTAAAGTACGGACACCATTTGACAGTTCAAACTGAATTTGAGTTCCATCATAAGTGATGGAAGCAGTACTACCACTCCAATCACTTTCAGACTGTGGGCCCAACAAACTGGAACCAACAGAACTAATCAAATTACAGGACGTTATAAAACAAAACCCGACACATCCCAACAATAAAGCTATTTTTTTGTACAACATCATACTCTAATTATACACTACGAATAACTACACGTCTAGGAAAACTCGGGGAAGGAAGCTACAATAAAGCAATCATTCTTTATGAATAGCGTATTCCACTATTTCAATTGTGCCCCCAGACAAAGTTTGAAATCCTGCAAGTTGCCCTTCTGGAACCGTTTTTAAAAATCCAATTAATTTTACCAGAATACCTTGTAGCTTACGTAACTCCTGCACCATTTGAGGAGTAGCATCAAGAGCATATTCGACTCCCTGCATATCTATAAAACCTAACCAGGTATTCGGTTCATTTCCGTAGACTCCGATGAGACCAACAATTTCTACGGGTTGAACCTCGGCACTTTCTACCTTATCTCTTCCACTAAAAGCAAACACAGGAAGACATAAACCTAATACTACAAAACAAAATCCCACGATCTTAGTCATTATTATATCCTTACTGTTTATGAGGTTGTACAAGAATATAAATCTTTTCAGCTTTATTTACAGATGAACTAAAATTAAAAAGTACGAACATTATCAGGCAACTCATATTGAACTTCGGAGCCGTCATAAGTCCAACTTTCGCTCCTTCCACTCCAATCCCTTACAGATTGGGGAACAGAAGAGCCAGAACTGCCTAAACTACAAGCAGTAAGAAAACAAAAACCAATACATCCTAAGGATACCGCTATTTTCCGAAACAACATCATACTTGATTATACATCACCCTTAGTAAGTCGTCTAGGAAAAGTTTTACAAATGAGGGCTTTTATCCATACTCTCTTGTATTCGTTTTACCAAGCCTTCTCCCCAGTAGTCGCAGAGAATGTCATAAGCTTGAGGCCGAAGCTCCGGCACAACAGAATGATTCAATTGCTGCAGGTTATTTGCCACATAAAAGCGACACAGTTTCCTGATAGCGGCTAGCTGCTCTTGGGTAAAAGGGGGATTTAAATCCTGCAAACAGGCAAAAAGCACCGTAAACACCGAGGCAGTAGAGCACACCTGTTCCCAGCGCTCCAAGGAGGTGATTTTTGTGTTGGAGGAAATACCTGTGTTTACAGTATAGTTGTAAACCACATCGGAAATTCCCACATAGCGGTGGGATCCGTGGGCAATCAGCAGATACTGCACCAAATCCTCTGCCATGGTACAATACATAGCGGGAATTTGCTCCAGTGCCCCCAGATACAGGCTACGACGAATAAGCTTTCCCCACAAAAAATTATTATGCTGCCGTTCCACCAAAACATTTTGCAGAATGGCCCCACCCTCCAAGACTCCCACAAACACATTTTTCACTCGCCGCCGATTTTCTTCTAGCAGCTTTTCTAGGGCGGCCCCCTCCAGCTGGCAGCCCTCCTGAGCCAGCACCACCTGGGCTGCACCCTGCACAATATCAGCAGACTCCGCCACGACACGGCCATACAAGGTGGCCAAGGCGGTGGGAGGTAAGCTGTCGTCACTATCAAGGCAAAAGATGTAGTCTCCAGAGGCAGCCTCCACAGCAGTGCGGCGAGCTTCTACTAGCCCAAGGTTTTCTGTATGCTGAATATGACGCACTGGCCAAGGGCTTGTTTGTTGGAATTGGGAGACAATTTGAGCTGAAGTAAGTGAGTTTTTGTGATCCTGTGTGGCACAGGAGGCAGGGCTAGCATCATCTACCACGATGATTTCCAGCCCCGCAGATTCCAAGCCCTGCTGAACCGCCACACTTTGGAGGCAGTTCAGCAAGCTTGATTCTGTGCCATACACCGGAATACAGACGGAAATGGCGGGGATCATGAGGAAGTTTCTTCTTGTTCTATGTACTCATATCCAGAACCAGTAGAAGTTATGGATGGCTGATAATAAGAGTCATTCACATCTACCGTTTCAAAAGCAAGTGTTTCCAAATCTACCGTAATAATGCGAGATTTCTTTGTAAGTGCAATTTTGTTTTCAACCTTGCTTACAGAAAATCCTGCATCTGCAATCACCAATTTTTTTGGCATAATGGCGACAAAGCCTTGTGGTCCATAAAAGACACTTGCGTCATTGCTAGAGGTTGGACCGTGATAGCCAACAGTTCCACCTGTTACAGTGTCAGTAGCATCGATCTCTGAAATTTCTTGACTTGTGTTAGCAAGTCCTAAATACCCCTGAGAGCCAAAACTTGTATCTAAAGCTAGGGTATCAGGATTGATTTTTAATACAGCACCTAAACTATACGACTCTGTAGGAACACTCGCATCATACATCGTATCTATTGATACTCTACTCAGGAGCAAATACAAAGAACCTTCGTGGTAAATCATTTGGCTCATAGGAGGATTTGAACCAAAGGCTTCTGGTAAAGTAAATTCAGCACCAACCGCAAGCGGTGCAGCAACTTTACTATCACCAGAATTTTCTAATTTGAAACTAACAAGTTGTACAGTTCCTAAAATCGGAGCGTCATCTCCTGCTCCTTGAAATTCTCCATATGTAGCAATGTACACAATATCATTATGAACTACAAAGCCTAAAACATCGCCACCGGAAAGAGGATTGACATCTTGCCAATTTATGATTTTACCCTCTCCTCCTTCATTAGACCAATATTTTACAGATTCTCCATCAACAAGCCCATATAAAATATCTGTCGTGGCATCATGAGCAAAAGCATAGAAAGGAGGAGCCTCATAAAAAACATCAGATGCATTATAGGAACCATCAGTTTGTAAGTCAAAACGCTGGGCACCATTCTGACCATCGGCATACCAATAGCTATTCCCATTCTTATCAAAACAGAATACTGGTGTAGATTGTATGCTGAAACTGGGATTTTCAGCAGCTTCATAATTCCCATAAGGTGCAATTTTTACACTAGAGCTATCCCACATCAGCACACCGCTTACTCGACCAATAGCTATATCAAGGCTATTAGTACCTGCGGTAACTACATGGGTTTCAGAATTGCCAATCCACACAAGATTATTTTCTACTTGCACAGATAAATTTAATGTAACAGATATTCCCACTGGGACATTCTCAAAGGAAATTGTCGCTCCTGCCAAAGCACCTGAATCTACAGTAACCCTCGTTTCTGCAGAATATTCTCCAGATAAAACACCCGTTACAGTGTAGCTTGTACCACCAGCTATACTTCTTGAACTAGCAGCACTGCGAAGCTCTTTGGCAAGGTCATCACCAATAGTAAGGGAAACTACACCCGTATCTCCACCTGCAAGCTGAAAATTGCTACAAGCTACGAAGCACAGGGCCCACAGAACCCCCAAAAGAACAAACACCTTTTTCATCAATCCCTCCCAAATATTATTTCATGTTAAAAATGAAGAAAGCATTAAATACAAGTCAAGCACGATTTTATTGTAGCATAAAGTATAACACACATAATTTGAACTCACAAGAATTTAGTTCAAAAAAGAGAGAAGATGATGGGGAAATGTCGAGAGACAGGTACGATTTTATCAGAAAGCATTCTACCCCTTTGCAAAGGAGTAGAAGTGGATACTACTTATGATGAGCCAAATGAATTAACAGAAAAGGTTCTTAAAGACAGTGAAGCTGGCAAAAACCTCAGTCCAATATATACATCCACCAAAGATTTTATGGATGACTTAAATGCTTGATTTACGATTTACAAATCAATTCAAAAAAGATTACAAGCTTGCTCAAAAGAGAGGTTACGATCTATCCGAATTTCAAAAAATTGTAAATAAATTACGAAATAGAGAACCCCTCAATCCTAAATATAAAGATCATTCACTAAAACTTATACTTCCAAGACAGGGGAATTGCTAGGTAGGTGGAACGAAGAGATGCAACCGAGGCAGAGGTGAGCCATTGGTGCAGGTCAATCTTCACACCGGCGATAATCTGATGTTTTTCGTTCTCAAAGATAAAGCGAGGATGAATGGTCATGTTCCAAGGATTCCGCCAGTCATCATCATTGAGGAATTCGGTAAAATATTTTAGGTCAATCTTAAAATCCAGGTCTTCGATGATTTCAAAGATAAGTACACCACCTGCGTAGAAGGGATTTTGCTCAGAATGATACAAGGTAGCTTCTAAATCAGCCCCAAAGGTAAAGCGCCACAGTCGGTATGTTCCACTAAAATTGATGATGTGACTGGTGTCGTAACGGTCATTCCACTGCACAATGGGATTGCTCAGGATTTTTCGCCAGTCTCCGTAGCCGTTGGCTGTTCCGATGGCATAACCGTTGTAGGTGTAGCCTCCGCTGATGTAGAGATTTTCCACACCAACAAAGCTAGCGAATATACTCAAGGAAGAAGCATCACCCTTGTAATTAAGTCCAACATTAAAGCTATCCATGTTTACGTTGGCACCAAAGTTCATTTTGAGGGAAAGATTATTGTTATTCACAGCAAGGTGCGGCACATTTACCCCAAGGGTAACGGGACCCCATACAAAGCTAGTACCAAAATATTTTTTTCCATACCAGCCATTGGGAGTAAATTCGTTGAACACGTTCATAAAAGAAGCCGGCAAGGCCATGTAAAAATTATTGCCAAAGACCATTTCCACGTGCTTGTTGGGACGAAACCACACATTTGCCTTAACAGGGCTTCCTACCAAGGTGTAGTCTTGATACTGATAGTCGTTGGCTAAATCCAGTCGATATTCTGCTTGAGCCCCAAAATAAGTCATGTTAATAAGACCAAAGGCAGTATTATACAAGCCACCAAATCCACTGGACTTTTCCCCAGTATTCTTGCCGTTATCCTGAAGCTCGTAAATTCCTTCGGTACCGAACTTGTTGTATACCTCGTAGGTTTGGGAAAAAGCCTCACTCCCCAACCCCATTACAAAAAAAATAGAAACTATCCACAGTAGTCTTTTCACAGGAAAACTCCTTTTTGCAAAGCTACAGTAAACGATAGTTGCTAGTTCAGCTTAAAGCAAATCCTCTAGATTAATTTAAAATCGATTTAAGCTCTTGTTAAAACTCCATCAATATGCTGCTTCTGCAACATTCTTCGTTATGGTGATTCGAGCATCGGGATGATTTTGAGCCAGAGTTACCGGGAAAGAAGCAGAAATCTCCCATAACCGGCCTGACGCACCACTGCTCGGTGCCAGTCTCGGAAGCAGTAGAGACGCAATTCCTTTGCCTCTAGGATTGACTTCATACCGATGGTAATACAACGACGAGGCATAGCTGCCACCGCTCCACCTAGGTCTCCAATGGAATTAACGGCTCATGTTTCAGCAGAAATATCAAGGATACGGGTGGGACGCTGGGCAAATTCCTCAGCACTCACCTCTTCTGGCTCATTAAAGGCCAAGTGACCTGTTATACCAATGCCACCATAGCACACCTGAGCTCCACCTAAGGCAGCAAGCTTTTCGTCCAAGGCTACAGGATTTGCAGGATCAGGGAAAACTCGCTGTTCTGGAGGCATTACCAGCTCGGGCAAAATCTGATTATATACGGTGCGATTCATAAAACCACGGAAGCTTAGTCCATGGTCAATGTCGATGTATGTATCTTCGTCTGTAAGATATTCATCCATATTGAAAAACCAAACATTTTTTAAACTCACTTTTTGCTCATTTACCAGTCGTACAAAGATGGGATATTGTCCTACCGGCCCCACTGGACAAATAAACACAGTCTCCTTGCCAGCTGCATTATTGGCCTTGATGTGGTTAATCATATCCAAAGCCATTTCGTAAAACAGTACCTCAGTTTGATAAAATGGGCAAAAAAAAAGCCTGGCTGCTACCTACTTTCCCGCGAATGCAGTATCATCGGCGTTGGAGGGCTTAACTTCCGTGTTCGGGATGGGAACGGG
>JAZQSR010000287.1:0-4281 GCA_045630225.1 Treponema sp.
GTATGGTGTAACAGGTTCCCTTACAATTTCAGAGACAAATATAACTCTACCTACTTCTTACAAAGGAAATGCATTGTACTTGGAGTCTGATGTAAGTTATAATATTAATAACAAAGCTAGTGGGCTATCTCAAAGCTATAAATCTATCACACCTGATTCACCTTAAATAATAAAACTAATCCCTTCAAATCCCCTCCCACGGACTGCCAGTAAAACCGCTCTCCGTGGGAGTTTTTTTTACCGAACCACGTCCTTTCGGCCAATTTTTTCCATCAGGGCTTTTCGTGCAGCTAAATAATTGGCCCATTTTTCGTTGCCAGCACCATGGAGCTTTTGAATAAAGCCATCGTTCAATTGGCGGATAAGATAATTATTGTTTTCGTCAATATAGGTGGTAATAAGGTGAGGGGTAATGTCGGTAATCCTAAAGTCTGAATCTGTCTCATCCTTTTCCAGAACAACTTGAATCAAGTAGCCGTCCCCCGTGTAGTCTCGGTTTGTCTCAGGCTTGGTAAACTGGGGGTCTCGCCGTTGGCCGGAAATAGTGTTTCCCAAGGCATACATAGCCATGGCAGTGGGATACTCTTCATTTTCTGCCGTAAAAACTTCCCATTCCTTTGCAAGATGAGGGTGATTTGCCCACACAAAGTCAACGCCACTATCCAGCAGGGTACGATAAAAATCCCGTCTCACTTGGGTAATCTCGTGAACATACTCATCCTCGCAGGTGTGAAGGGAAAGCACAAAGACATCACAGGGATTTTCTTGCCGCAGCTGGGCCAATTCCTTAAACAGCGTCTTTCGTCGGCTGGCAGAAGGAGCCACATAATCAATATTTTGGTAGTCGGTAAATCGATTCAAGATTTCTGTTATCGCCACAAACAAAATCTTCCATTCACCTTTTTCAATGACCTGGTAGGTCAGGCCCTGGTAGCCAGCAGGCTTTATTCCCGCGGCAAACACTCCTTCAGCCTCCTTTGACTGAAAGAAACCCAGGGTTTTTTCCATACCCTCATAGCCTTGGTCGTTGGTGTGGTTATTGGCAAGGGAAAAAACATCAAAGCCTGCATCTATGGCAGCCTGAACATACGTTGGCTGCACGTTAAAAGTAGGGTAGCTTTCGTAGGCTCTTCCCTCATGAACGGGAGTTTCCAAATTGGCAAAGGTAAAGTCATCATTTTGAATGATTTCTTCTATATCAGTATAAATCAAGTTGTAGTCAGCCATGCCAAAATTCTCAATATGAGCCATAATGTCACCGCCAAAAGTCAGCACCAGACGGTTATCCATTGGGGGTATTTCTTCTGGCTGAGGGAGCACAATAGGGGAGTCATCAGACACATCTTCTCCAGGAACAGAATCCATTGCTGGAGGTGTACTTGTACAAGCAAGAAACAAAAATACTATACCTATACAAAAAGAATAAATAAAAAATTCACGAAATCTCATAGTAATCTTCTCATTATAACATTGACAGTTAGAATTCTTCAAGGTAGAATGTGGGGCATTAGTATGACAAGTAACAAGGAGTGATTTGAATGGCAAATCAGAAATTTGTGTATTTTTTTGGAGCCGGTAAGGCTGATGGTGATGCCTCCATGAAAATGGAGCTCGGTGGAAAGGGAGCTAACTTGGCAGAGATGACAAGTCTTGGAATTCCTGTTCCCCCTGGATTCACCATTTCCACAGAGGTCTGTAAACTTTTCTACGAGAACAACAGAGCATATCCTGCAGGATTAAAAGAAGAAGTTGCTGCAAACCTGAAGGCTTTGGAAGATTTAATGGGCAAGAAGCTCGGTGATGCAGATGACCCATTGCTGGTATCCGTTCGCTCTGGAGCTGCCATTTCCATGCCTGGAATGATGGACACCATCTTGAACCTGGGAATGAACGACAAGGCCGCTAAGGGACTTGCAGCCCGCACAGGAAACCCACGTTTTGCTTGGGACGCTTACCGCCGCTTTATCCAGATGTACGGTGACGTTGCCATGGGTGTTCCTGCCGACCACTTTGAAGATGCCATTTCCGAATTGAAGGCAAAGCGTGGTGTTACCTTGGACACCGACCTTACTGCCGCCGACCTAGAAGAGCTTGTTGCCACCTACAAGGTTATTTACAAGAACGCCATTGGAAAGGAATTCCCCCAGGATCCCGTTGAGCAGCTTTGGGGCTCCATTGACGCAGTTTTCGGCTCTTGGATGAACGATCGCGCCATTAAATACCGAGCCATGAACAACATCAAGGGCTTGGCAGGAACAGCAGTAAACATCCAGTCCATGGTATTCGGTAACTTTGGAATGGATTCTGGAACTGGTGTTTGCTTTAGCCGCAATCCTTCCACTGGAGAAAACAAGTTCTACGGTGAATACCTGATGAACGCCCAGGGAGAAGACGTTGTTGCTGGTATCCGTACTCCCGAAAAAATCAGCAAGCTGGAAGCAGAAAATGCAGAAGTTTACGGACAGCTCATTGCCATTCGTGAGCGCCTTGAAAAGCACTATCGTGACATGCAAGACATGGAGTTTACCGTGCAGCAGGGCAAGTTGTACATTCTGCAAACTCGTAGCGGAAAGCGAACTGGTCAGTCTGCAGTAAAATGTGCTGTAGACATGGTAGGCGAGGGCCTTATCACTCGTGAAGAAGCCGTGATGCGTGTTTCTGCCGCCCACATCGACCAGCTTTTGCACCCCATGATTGACGCCGATGCCCTCAAGACAGCAAAGCAGCTTACCAAGGGCTTGAACGCTTCTCCTGGAGCTGCCTGTGGTCACATTGTATACACTGCCGATGATGCAGAAGCCTGGGTGCGGGAAGGGAAGAAGGTTGTTCTTGTTCGTAAGGAAACAAGCCCAGAGGACATTTCTGGAATGGCCTGTTCAGAAGGTATCCTGACATCAACTGGTGGTATGACAAGCCACGCTGCTGTTGTTGCCCGTGGTATGGGAACTCCCTGTGTTTGTGGAGCCCAGGAAGTTGTAGTAAACGGCAAGAATGTAACCATCGGTGAAAAGACCTTTACCGAGGGAGACTTCATCACCATCGATGGAACATCTGGATGTGTATACGAAGGTGAGCTACCACTGAAGGAAGCTGCTATTTCTGCTGAATTAAACACCTTCTTGGGATGGTGTGACGAGGTTTGTGAGGCTTCTCAGCGTGGTTCCATCAAGGGATTTAACGTTCGAGCCAATGCAGACCAGCCCCAGGATGCAGCCCAGGCCTTTACCTTTGGTGCCAAGGGAATCGGTTTGTGCCGCACAGAGCACATGTTCTTTGATCGAGAAAAGCTCATTCACTTCCGTGCCATGATTGTTTCCGACACTGTTGAACAAAGAAAGCGTGCCTTGGCAAATATCCTGCCATTGCAGCAGAAGGACTTTACCGGAATTCTGGAGGCAATGAATGGTCGTCCTGTAACAATCCGCTTGCTGGATCCGCCATTGCACGAGTTTATTCCTCACACCCGTGCTGAAAAGGACGAATTGGCAGATTTCATGAAGCTAAACGCTGACCAGCTCACAGTAAAGCTGGACAAGCTCCACGAAATGAACCCCATGCTTGGTCACCGTGGTTGCCGCTTGGGAATCACTTATCCAGAGATTTACGATATGCAGGTAGAAGCTATTGCTCGTGCCGCTGCCGATTGTATCGCCAGAAATATTGCTGTTAAGCCTGAAATCATGATTCCTATTGTTTGTGACGTAAAGGAATTGTCCATTCTCCGTAGCCGTGCAGAGGCTGTTATTGCAAAGGTCTTTGCAGACAATCCTGCCGCTGCAAAGGACATCCTTATCGGTTCCATGATCGAAGTTCCTCGTGCCGCTCTCCAAGCAGCAAAGCTTGCGGAGTATGCTGACTTCTTCAGCTTTGGTACCAACGACCTTACCCAGATGACCTTTGCCTTTAGCCGTGACGATGCTGTTAAGTTCCTTCCATCATATCTTGACCAGGAAGTCTTTGAAACAGACCCCTTCAAGACACTGGACGAAAATGGCGTTGGTGAATTGGTAAATATTGCTCGTGAGCGTTCTCGTTCCGTTAAGAGCGACATCAAGCTGGGTATTTGTGGTGAGCATGGTGGAGATCCCGACACCATCGACTTCTGCTACAGAGCTGGCTTGAACTACGTATCATGTTCTCCATACCGAGTACCAGCTGCTCGATTGGCTGCAGCTCAGGCTGTTATTAACAACAAATAATTAATCTAACATAGTGGAGGGAAGATTCCTGCCTTAGGTTTCTTCCCTCTATATTTTTTATACATATAACTTCCTATAATGT
>JAZQSR010000288.1:0-1236 GCA_045630225.1 Treponema sp.
ACTGGATCCAATGGTATTTTCAGACAAGCCTGCATCTGGGGAGTTTCAGTACAAGGAGCTGTCCGAGCAGGAGAATCCTATTGTTGGGGAGGAGGTTGCGGCTGAGTATGTGGGGGAGATGGAGGAAGAGGTTGAGGAAAAAACAAACGGATATTTGTATTTGTTGTATAGGAATGGTAAGGGAGAAGATAAGACGTTATCTCAACTGGGACTTCTTAGGAAAATAAAAGATGCCGTAAAAAATAATCAAGAAATAACAAAAGAAAAGGGAGATGGCTCCATTCAAGAACGATTTATCAATCAAATGAAAGCTGGGAAGGGGACGTCTTTTTTGAACTCGTATGATTTTACCAAAGTGAAATTTGCACTAGGTAAGGCAACAGTGGGTGGAACATTTGACGGAATCATACATCGAAATGATAATGGAACAACTCATTTTGATGGGACAATAACCTATCAATTCTACGATAAGTTTACTGATCCATATGACCTGCTTAATAAAATTCCCCCAGATTGGAATCCTGATGGTAAGCCCTATGCCATTACCGGGCAATGGACAGTGAGAATCAAGGGAGACTACTAAGATGGTAAATTTTGTACTGGATAACTGGGAGTTGTTGGTGAAGATATATTCAGGCTTCTGCATTGTAGGCTTGGCTGTTCTTGCATCAATTCTAACCCATAGGTATTTTTTTTCCGGGAATCCTGCCTCCAAAGCGAAAAAGCACCTTGTCATCGCCATGTGGCTAGCCTGCATTCTTGATTTCCTGCTTATTTCCAGGAGGTACTACTTTACAAGGATAGAAGTATCTGAAGACTTCTATGTCCAGCAGCAGCCCTTTGTCAGTCGGTATGACTTGAGGATGAGGGGAGGGAAGCTGCTGGTGGAGAATGTGTACGAGTGGAAGGAGACTGACAAGTTCTTGTATGGCAGTGGCCGATGGGAAAGATATTTTGTATACGACAAGGAAAAGGATGAAATGACTTTCTTTTCTAGTGAGCATGACTTCTGGACTACTGCCAAGTCTCTTGGCCTGAAGTACGGAGAGGGAGTGTGCGACACGGTAGAAGGTTATTTCTATAAGAATTATTGATAGGGAGACCAGCGGATTCTCCCCGGCATGAGGGTGACCGTGAAATATGTGGGAGAAAGCTATTCTGGGGAATACATTGCCAACCACGTTCTCCATGAGTTCTCCGTGTACGGAGGCTACACCACCACCTTGTACCTCAAGC
>JAZQSR010000289.1:0-5820 GCA_045630225.1 Treponema sp.
TGCTATTATCTAATCATTGCTGGTGACCATGGTAGAGGTGCAATACCCGTTCCCATCCCGAACACGGAAGTCAAGCCCTCCAACGCCGATGATACTGCATTCGCGGGAAAGTAGGTAGTTGCCAGCTTTTTTTTATTTTAAACAATTGTTTTGCTTTATCAATTCTTGTAAACTATTTTTATGGAAATCACCCTTACCAATACTTTCTTTCAAGCTACCGTTTCCAGTCAGGGAGCCCAACTTCTTTCCTTCAAAAATCTTTCCACTGGTGTAGAACATATTTGGAATGGCAATTCCCAGGTGTGGAAATTCCGAGCTCCCATTCTCTTTCCCATTGTAGGACGTCTTAAAGATGGATTTTACCAGTGGCAGGGAAAGCAGTATCTGCTGACGAACCACGGCTTTGCTCGCGACTTGGAGCATGAGTTGGTGGAATCCTCTGGCACCAAGGTTTTGTGGCGGCTTACTGACTGTGAATATACCCGTAAAATTTTTCCTTGGCCCTTTGTACTGGAGACGGAGTATCGTTTGGAAGGCTCCACCTTGGTATTTTGTACCACCGTAATCAATTCTGGCACTACAGAGCTGGCCTTCAGCATAGGAAGCCACACGGGATTTGTCTATCCCTGGTTTGGTTCTTCCAAGGATGATTTTGCAATTCGCTTTGAGCAGCAGGAGGTTCCTGATTTTGTGCAGGTTTCCAACGACGGATTTCCTCTAGGCTCCTGGCAGGTTGAAGAAAATGGCCCGTCTCAGAAAAAAAACTTTGTGCCACAAACAATTCCCTATCCTTACATCACGTCTGGGCAGATAAAACTCCAGGATGGATTTTTTGCCAGCGGTCACATTCTCACCAATTTTACCTCACGGTGGGTGGCCTTGGAAAATACAGCCACTGGTGAAATGGTGAAGGTGAATACTGATGGCTACCCGTATCTGGTGCTGTGGCAAAGTCCTTCTGACCAGCATCCCTTTGTGTGTATTGAACCCTGGTTTGGTTTGCCTGATCTTGCTCAGACAAATCACCGCTGGGAGGAAAAACCTGCCCTTGTTTACCTGCAGCCGGGAAGGAGATTTACCACCAACCAATCCCTAGCATTTTGTACAATGTAGCCTTGTTTGTTTTGTAGCTTCTTGTTATATTTGCTTTTTTTTACGTTTTAATGTAATATTGAAGAAAATATTACATTTGTTTCGATTCGGAGTAAAAAATGCAACAAGTACAGCAAGAAAATAAAATGGGAGTGATGCCAGTAAATCGGCTTATCATCACCATGTCCTTGCCCATGATTGTTTCAATGTTGGTTACAGCCTTGTACAATGTGGTGGATAGTATTTTCGTAGCCAGAATTGGAGAAAAGGCACTGACTGCAGTATCCCTTTCCTTTCCCATTCAAAATTTGATGATTGCCATTTCAACAGGTACAGGTGTTGGTATTAATGCCCTGTTGTCCATGAATTTGGGGCGGAAGGATTTTAAGGCTGTTGGCAAGGTTGCTTCCAACGGACTGTTTCTGGCTGCTTGTAGTAGTCTCCTCTTTATTATTTTTGGATTTTTCTTTACTCCCTTCTTTTTCAAAAGCCAAACCTCAGATCTAGAAATTATACAGTATGGTTGTGATTATCTGAAAATTTGTTCAATTTTCTGTTTCGGGCTCTTTTTAGAAATTACCAATGATAGAATCTTGCAGGCTACCGGAAAGACTATTTACACCATGTTTACCCAAGGAACGGGAGCCATCATCAACATCATCCTTGACCCCATCTTGATTTTTGGTCTCCTTGGTTTTCCTGCCTTGGGTGTAGCAGGAGCAGCTTGGGCTACAATAATTGGTCAAATTGCAGGTATGTTCCTGTCCATTTTCTTTAATGTGACAAAAAACCACGAGGTGCAGCTTGATGTAAAGCATTTCAAACCGCATCTGCAGACTATTCGTGCCATTTATGCCATTGGAATTCCTTCTATCATCATGGCTTCCATTGTATCTGTTATGACTTTTGGCATGAACAAGATTCTTATGGTTTTTACTTCCACCGCCACCGCAGTTTTTGGTGTATATATCAAGCTCAATAGCTTTGTATTTATGCCGGTGTTTGGTCTCAATAACGGAATGATTCCCATTATTTCCTATAATTATGGTGCCCAAAATAGATTGAGAATCAAAAAAACCATTATTCTCTGCATTATCTATGCTACAATGATTATGACTGTGGGATTTGCCATCTTCCAGATTTTTCCAGAAACCTTGCTTTCTTTTTTCAAGGCTTCACCAGAAATGATAGAAATTGGCGTTCCTGCACTACGGATTATCAGCATCAGCTTTTTAATGGCAGGCTATGGAATTGTCAGTGGTTCTGTATTCCAGGCTTTGGGAAAGGGCGTACTGAGTATGAATGTGTCTTTGGTACGTCAGTTAACGGTGTTGCTTCCTGTGGCCTGGCTTATGGCGAGAACAGGAAATCTTCATCTGGTGTGGTGGGCCTTTCCCTTGGCAGATGTAGCCGCAGTAATTCTTTGTACGATCTTTATTAAAAAAACTTATAACAAAGAGATTCGTCCCTTGCCAGAGGGCAAACCGGCATAATGAAATGAACCTCCAAATCTTTATGGTTTGGAGGTTTTTAATTTCTAAAAATTTAATTGCATTTTCAGTCTAAGAGGTTTATACTGAGAAAATAATATAAAGGTGAGATTTGTAGATTCAGCTAAAACCATACAATCCCTTGGAGGAAAGGAGTGGTTTTTTGTTGCGTGCATTCTTGTGTGTTTTAGTAGTTTTGGAGGTTATATGGCAAAGGTTTTATCGATTATTCTTGGTGGCGGAAAGGGTACCCGCTTATATCCCCTTACAAAAGAACGTTCTAAGCCTGCTGTACCATTTGGAGGACGGCATAGAATTGTTGATATTCCAATTTCAAACTGTATCAACTCAGGTTTTCGTCAGATCTATATCTTGACTCAGTTTAACTCTGCATCCTTGCACATGCATATTTCCAAGGCATACAATTTTGACCGATTTAGTCACGGTTTCGTAGAAATTTTGGCCGCAGAGCAGACTTTGGAACATTCTGGTTGGTACGAAGGAACTGCCGATGCTGTTCGGAAGAATTTCGTTCACTTTGAAACTCAGAATCCTACCCACTATATCATCCTTTCTGGAGACCAGTTGTATCGCATGGACTTGAAGGCTTTCTTGGACAAGCATATTGCTTCTGGTGCAGACATTACCATTGCCACAACTTGTGTAAATCGTGAAGATGCTTCTGGCTTTGGTATTATGAAAATTGACAGTGAGCAGCGTATCACTGCTTTTATGGAAAAACCTGCCCCAGACATGAATATTGATGACTGGAAGATTCCAGAAAATGCCCGTGGTGATTTGCCAGAAGGTAAGGACTATCTTGCTTCCATGGGTATCTATATTTTCAATGCAGATACAATGCGTGAAGCTCTGGACAATGATTTTGATGACTTTGGTAAGGAAATCATTCCTATGGCCATTAAAAAGTCAAAGGTTCAGTCTTATGTCTATACTGGTTACTGGGAAGATATCGGAACAATTCGCAGTTTCTACGAAGCTAACTTGGATCTTACTCGCATTAATCCTAAGTTTAATTTCTACGATGAAGATCAGCCTATTTATACCAATCCTCGAAACCTGCCACCTTCCAAGTTGAATAAAGCAGACATGAACCGTTCTTTGGCTACCGAAGGATGTGTTATTACCAATGCTGTAATTAATGATTCCATTATTGGTGTTAGAACCATTATTGAAAGTGGTACTGAGCTGAATGGTGTTGTTTGTATGGGTGCCGATAGCTACGAAAACCAGGAACAGAGAAAGCTCACAGAAGAGCGGGGAATTCCTCACTTGGGAATTGGTCGTAACTGTAAGATTGCCAATACAATCATCGACAAGAACGCCCGCATTGGTGACAATTGTCAAATTGGTGTCAGTGGCAAGGTGTATGAAGATGGTGAACATGGAGATTTCTACACTTCTAATGGAATTATCGTAATCCGAAAGAACGCAGTAATCCCCTCTGGAACAATTTTCTAATCAAACAGAAAACAAAAAAACGACTCGATATACATCGAGTCGTTTTTTTATAAGAAAATCATTATCGGATCTTTCTTAAAAAGGAGTCCTTAAAACCAAGGTTTTTGAATCGAGCTAAAATCACTCCGTATTCATCAACATTTAATGGCCCAATCATCATCTGTATGGCTCTTCCGCTTTTTAGGGGAACCATTACAAAGGGGTATTTGCTACCATATTCCTTTAATATTCTGTCAATATTTTTCTGTTCTGCAAAGGTAGCCACCTGTACATAATATTTTCCAGATTCCAATTGAGAAAGTGACTTCATCAAAGACCTTTGTTCTGGGGTACCCAAGGTGGTGTAGGGGATATCATCTTCAATTGTAACGGCACTTTGTACTGGCTCTGGAACAATGGTTAATGGGGCTACATCCTCTGGTTCAGGTTCAGGAACGGCCTCTGATGGCTCTTCCTGGGTAAATGAAGGCACAACTTTTTCTCGTACCTCTTCTTCAGGTGGATGTTCCTCTGTAGGCACTAAGATAATGGGTGCAAAGGGATCTACCAATGAAGAATCAGCTGCTGCCAAGTATTCATCAGCAAACATGGTGTCTTCGATAGAGGGCCATTCGTCAGAAGGTGCAATTTCTGTTTCATCAGAAACAACTCCTGTCTCTTCACTGGTATTGGTTCCTTCTGCTAGATTTGACTCTGGTTCTGGCTCAGTTTCAAATCCTGTAAAAGGATCCTCATTCAAACTTTCTACGATATAGACAGGATCATGCTCTGCCAGCACGTGGTTCATGGGAACTTCTTCTATTGAGGTTATAGCATAGTCAGGAGAAACATCTTGTATTTCATGTTCCTGAACATCCTGTTCTGGAGTTGCTACTTCTGCAGAAGATGCCAAGGCTGAAGGATTTTCTTCACTAGGGGCTACTTCTGTTGCTGAATTTGTTTCATTTGTAGCAGTTCCTAAGGTTTGATCTAAAGAACCTAATCGAGAATCCAGATTATTTTTCATCTGATTGGGTAAGAGGGTATCGGTAGGAGTGTCTGCCACTAAGATTCCTGTTCCAGAACCAGCTTCGTCCAACATACCAGTGCGTTTAGTAATCTTTACCTGGGTATTTGAATTTGGAGTGATAAAAAGTTTGTCGGCAGCTTCTGGAGAAAGAAGAATTGCAACACCAGCGGAGGGGTCAATGGAACCAAGAATCAATACGTTGATGGTGATTCCTGTGGCGGGATTGGTAACGCTTACACTGTCTCCAGGAAGGTAACCAACTGTCTTTGCAAATAAACCTACAGGAAGAACACCTTCGTCTGCTACCACTGCTCGTCCATCTAAGGATGGTTTAGAGGTGGCAAAGGTCATGGTTGCAACAAATGAAATAATCAGCAGTGAAAAAATAAACCGTCTCATAATCTATCCTTCTTTTCTTTAGTTTTTCTTTCTTACGGCAGTATTGATAACTTTTGCTAATTGCTGTCCAAAGGTTCTAATTCCTTTTGCAGAATCATCTACTTCTACCAGTGGACCTGGTTTTTCCGTTCCTGAATCAAGCTCTTGTCTATTCTGAACCTTTACCAAGCTCCACTGAACTTGTTCAATATTGGAAAGCAGGTTCAATTCAGATGCAGATGAATTTTTTCGGTTAAAATAAACGGTGATATAGGCAAGGTAATCTGCACTTCCGTTAATTGCATCCTCTAATGACAGGATCATGCCGTTTTGGGCCTTTGCTTTATCATAAATAACAGGTGAATTTGATAC
>JAZQSR010000290.1:0-24748 GCA_045630225.1 Treponema sp.
CAATCCTCCCCAGTACAATGGCTACAAAGCCTACTGGAACGATGGAGCCCAGGTTATTGAGCCCCACGATCAGGGCATTATCGACGAAGTAAATTCCGTTACTGAAGTAAAAACCATCTCCAAGGAAGAGGCCATCAAGGCTGGTTCCCTGATTATGATTGACAAGGAAATCGACGACAAATACTGGGCCATGGTTAAGTCTCAGCTGTTCCGCCCAGAGCTCATTAAGGAAAAGGCTGGGGAAGTAAAGATTGTCTACACTCCCCTTCACGGAACAGGTGCCATGCATGTGGAAAAGGTTTTGGGAGACCTGGGCCTTACCGTTATTACAGTACCTGAACAGCGGGAGCCAGACGGCAACTTCTCCACAGTAGAAAAGCCAAATCCAGAAGAAGCTCCTGCATTAAAGATGGCTCTGGAGTTGGCTCAAAAGGAAAAGGCTGATGTTGTTATGGCTACAGACCCCGACGCAGACCGCTTTGGTGGTGCTGTTCCTGATGCCGATGGAAACTATATCCTCATTACTGGAAACCAGATGGGAGCCCTTTTGTGCGACTACATCCTTACCAGCCGCAAGGAATTGGGAAAGATGCCTGCAAACCCAGCTGTTATCCGCTCCATCGTTACCTCCACCTTTGCCGACAAGATTTGTGCCCATCACGGTGTTCACTTGGCAGAATGTCTCACTGGCTTCAAGTGGATTGCCGCCGTTATGGCCGACTTTGAAAAATCAGGTAGCCACAACTACGTCTTTGGTTTTGAAGAAAGCTACGGCTACAATATAGAAACTGACGTACGAGATAAAGACGGTGTTTCTGCTGCTGCCCTGTGTGCAGAAATGACCCTGTACTGGCGCTCCAAGGGCAAGTCCCTGCTGCAGCGGCTGGAAGAATTGTTCCTGCAATTCGGTTATTTTGAAGATAGAGCCATCTCTAAGAACTTTGCTGGTGCCGCAGGTGTTGCCACCATGAAGGGCATTATGGCAAAGTTGCGGGAAGAAGGACTGAAAACCCTAGGTGGACAGAAGGTTGTTTCCATCCGTGACATCCAAACCAGCACCTGCTACGATCCTGCAAATCCTGCTGACAAGAAGCCTGTTAACCTACCTAAGAGCAATGTATTGCAGTTCTTCTTGAAAAATGGAACAGTAGTGAGCGCCCGTCCCTCTGGAACTGAGCCAAAAATTAAGTTCTATATCAACAGCATGGTTCCTCCTGCTGCCAGCTTGGAAGAAGCAAAATGTGCTTCCGCCAAATCATGTGATGCCATCGAAGAGCAAATCAATGGAATCCTCGATGCCGCAAAATAAGAACCATAAAAAGGTTCGAGAACTGCTCCGTCTGTATCAGAACGGGGCAGTTTTTACTGCCTTTGACACAGAAACAACGGGACTCAGTGCCCACAACGATCGGCTACTGGAAATTGGAGCGGTACAGTTTTCCAAAGATGGAATTCTTGCCACCTATAGCCAGTTGATTAATCCTTGTCGCACCATTCCCATGGAAGCCAGCAGAATCAACAATATTACTCATGACATGGTACAGGATTGTCCCACAGAACAGGACATACTGCCAGATTTTCATAAGTTTATTGGTAACAGCATCCTTGTGGCCCACAATGCTAATTTTGACCTTAAGTTTATCAATACAGCCCTAGGACGTCACGGTCATCAGATTTTGGAAAATCAGATTGAAGATACGGTGAAGATTTCACGTGCCATATTTCCAGAACTGGAAAAACACAATCTTCAGTTTTTGGCTCAGCACTTTTCCATCAATCCGGGAAATGCCCACCGAGCCACAGATGATGCTCGTGTTTGCATGGAAGTACTGCTCCGTTGTTTTCAACATCTTTCTTAAATCTAAGTACAGGGAACATAAAAGTCAGGCCAAACTGAAAGGTTAGGTGGCGAGCAGAATGGGAAACACCTCCCTCCTAACCTACTTCTGGCCTGACTAAAATTACCGCAATTCATTGAAAGCAATCAGTTCCTTGCTTTCTTTTAATTTCTCCATCATTTTTTCTTGAATCTGTCGCACACGTTCTCTGGTAATGCCCAGCACACGGCCTGTTTCCGAAAGGGTCATGGGAGTTCTGCCGTCAAGGCCAAACCGTAGCTTGATAATGGCCATTTCCCGTTCGGAAAACTCTTTCAACACGGAATTGATAGTTTCAGACAGCATGGCAGAGAATACACTTTCCACCTGCTGCTCGTTTTCATCTGTAGTAAGCAAATCCCCCAGCACAGAAGGACTTGATTCATCAATGGTGGTGTCCAGGCTGGAGGTTTCCTGAGCAAGCTTCATATACTCCTCAATCTTTTCCGGCGTCTCACCAATATATTCAGAAAGCTCCAAGCAAGAAGGCTCGTGGCCATATTCTTGGGTAAGCTGCTTGGCAATCATAAAACATTTGTTGATGGTGTTCAGCATGTGGACTGGCATTCTGATGATGCGACCCTTGTCTGCAATGCCCTTGATAATAGCCTGACGAATCCACCAGATTCCGTAGGTAGAAAAGCGGCAATTTCTGCTAGCCTCAAACCGATCCACCGCCTCCAAAAGCCCGATGTTGCCCTCATCAATCAAGTCAATTAAAGAAAGACCACGATGCTGATATTTTTTTGCCACAGACACCACAAGCCGGAGATTGGCCTGCACCATCTTGTTCTTTTCAATCCGAAGCTCCTCCTGCAACCGCTCTATCTGACAGGAATACTCTTTCTCCTTTTCTGGGCAACGAGCCAACTCATCTCCAAGAGCACGAATCTTTGCCTTTAATCCGTGGATTGTATCTGCCAAACGCAATTCTTCCTGGGGAGAAAGCAAAGCATACCGTGAAATTTGTTTCAGATAGATTGCTAGTGGATCTACATCAACAGCTGAGGATCCAGCTGCACCATGAAAAGATTCATCATCAATATAACCCTGTGGTTTTGCAAAACATGTCTCCATGTTTCCTCCTATATTTCAAACATAGTTTTTGTACAGGAAAAATGCAAAAAAAAGAACTGGGTTTTAATCGACTTGTGATATACTTATTCTTATCTTAACCTATTCTTGACACAAGGGCACATAAAGGCTAATTCTATCTTGGAGGATAGAAGTTTCTTTTCCTCGAGGAATGATGTTTTTTTCCTCGAGGAATAAGATTGGTTATCCCCGTGGAGCTTGAAGTTCTTTTATCCTCGTGGAGCTTTGGCTGGATCTATGGGTTTTCCGTCTTGGAACACCATAAAGGTAAGCTGACTCTTTCCCGTAAAGCTATCTACACCTACAATTCCCAGCTGCTTGCCAGTGGAAACATAGTCCCCCTTGGAAACAGAGGTTTCAGAAAGGCCGGTGTACACGTACATGTGGCCAGATTGGGACTGAACGAACACCACCTTACCAAAGCCACGATACAATCCACTGAACATGACAGTTCCAGCTTGAATAGCACAGACAGCCTCATTTTTTTGGGCAGACAACTGAACTCCAGAAATTTTTCCTGAAACATAGAGCACCTCAGGATTTTTCACTGGCCACAGGAGACTGGAATCCCCCTTCTTGCCAGTATAATTTCGTGGGTCAGCAATCTCTATGGAAGGAGAGTTCACCATAGCATTAGCAATAGTCGTGGTGGAAGCAGGAACTTTCAGCACCTGGCCTATTTTCAAGGTGGAGGAACTTTTCAAACCGTTTAATTCCAGCAACTCCTCCACTGTCATGTTGTGCCTGCGGGCCACACCATAAAAGGTATCACCCTTTACCACGATATAGGTTTCCGTATCAGGAACTTCCCTACTGGGAATCATCAACTTCTGCCCTACCTTCAAAACTTGGGACTGAGTTATGTTATTTTTATTACATAATTCATTTACCGTAATGCCATACTTCCTGCTGATTGAATAGAGGGTCTCCCCCTTGGCAACTACGTGCTGAGTGTCAGAAAAAAGAGGAGAAGAAAATAAAATAAGAAGTACAGTTAAAAAAATAATTACCCGATTCATAGGCAATATATCGGCAAAAATAAAACTGAATTAAACTAGGGAATCTACTAGAATTGGTTAAAGAAGGCCATCACATCAATACCATTTACAATTGGATTCTGATTGTAAATCCGCAAGAGATTTGCCTTGCCAGAAGTCAGATGAGCAGAGGTTATACCATAGCGAATAGAGCTATCTGCCTCCAAAAAAGCTGCAATGTGGTCTGCAACCTTTACGATTCGTCCATCGACTGGGGAAAATTCAGCAAAATTATAACGATTGTTCAAGTCTTCAAAGCTCACTTCCAACTGATGACCTGCAGGCAACTTGGCCACATCCTCTGGCATCTCCCCAGCAAACAGAGAATCAGCCTGAGGAACACGAATTCTATTGGCAAACTCATTGCTAGTAAAATACAGCAACTCCTGCCGATAACAATCGTCCATCAAAGGAAAAAGCTCTTTGCCCACAATCTCTTCTTCAATACGCTTTACAATCTGAGGAAGCCCATCTGTTGCCTGTTTCACTGGAGTAATAATGTCACGAGTCACTGCTTCTGGCAGGTCGTGGAAGAGGCCACAAAAAAAATTATTGTACCGTCGTTTTTCACAAAAGGAAACTCCAGTAGAATATTCCAGGAGTAAAGTGAGAATGGCTACAAAAAAGGAATGGCCCAAAACACTTGTTCTAGGAACACGGGGCGTTTGGTTCCATCTTGTTTGGAATCGCAACTGCTCCAACATCATCAAAAAGCGATATGGCCGCTGCTTTGTCAGCAAAAGTTGAAAAGCACGTAAATCAAGAAAGCTTTCTATATCTTGATTCAACCCTTCTTCAATAGGATCGAGACGGAACCTTTCATTCACCACGGAAATCATCTGAAACTCCCGCAGGGTGGAAAACTTATGGGCAGCCCGTAATACCTTGGCAGTATGACCAGTAAAAGTATCTGGTTCAGGCGCAGGATCACAACAATACTCAACAAATTGTTGCTGCAACTTGGCATCAGGCAAAAAATCCCGATACTGCTCCACCACCCATTGATTTAACTTTTTATATTCCTCTGGATAATCACGACGAATCATTCGCTGTACTGGAGACTTTATATCGCACAGAGCAATCTTTCGTAAAAGCTCAAAGAAGGAAGCATGAATCATCCAATCCCAGTCAATACTTTTTCCCTGAGCCTCCTCGTACTTCCCGATGATGTAGGCAACCATCATCTTTTCGGCACACTTGTCCATCTCAATCATCTCATGAGGACGAACAAGATCATTCCATCGCTCAATGGAAAACCCTTCAAAGATTTTGAGTGCGAGATTCTTTGCTAACATGAAAAATCCTTACTATCGGACAATAGAATTAAATAGCTGCTGGGTCAACAAGCCCCAACCATCCACTAGCACAAAGAGCATGAGCTTAAAGGGCATAGAAATCTGTACTGGGGGCAACATAATCATACCCATAGACATGAGGATACTTGCCACCACCATATCGATGACAATAAAGGGAATGTACAGTAATATACCGATTTGGAAGGCTATGGTCAGCTCATTCAAAATATAGGCCGGCACCAGTACATAAGTAGGCACATCTGCCAGAGTTTGAGGTTTATCAAGTCCACCAATAGCCATAAACATGGTAATATAGCTAGTAGCTGCATTCTTCTGACGAGAATTAGATGCCATCTGATTGTACATGAACATACGCAGGGGAGCCTCTGCCTCTGCAAAAGCCTGCTCAATACCAATTTCCCCATCGGCCATGGGTTTATACGCATTAGTATAAATCTCTGTTAACGTAGGCCACATGATAAACAAGGTCATGAAAAAGGCAATTCCGTTCAACACCGCCGTGGGAGGAACCTGCTGCAAGGATAAGGCCCTCTTGATAAAGTCCAACACGATAGAAAACCGTAAAAAACAGGTTACCAAAATCAAGATGCTGGGAGCTAAGGTCAAGATGGTAAGGGTCAACAAAAGCTGAACTGAAAAAGCCACTTCTTGCCCAGTTTCTGGGTTACGGATATCGACACTGATATTAGGAACATCCACACCAGTCACTTCGCCTGTCATATTAGTTCTTCCCCTAGTAGCACCTTGGGGAAAGGTCTGTGAAAAGGCTGGAAAACAACAAGCTACAGCAATAATGGCACAAATTAAAATCTTCGGAAATGTCTTTGTAGTAAACTTACGGAGTAACATCATCTTCCTCCGTTGTTTCAGTTTCGTTTAATCGAGAGCGCTGATTCTGTAAAAGCTCAACCACATTAGAGGAAGAAAAACTTTCCCCCGACTTCTTAGTAGCATGTTTTTGACCATTTGTATTTACAAATTTTCCTAACAAAGAATTAAAATCCAAAGGCTTTTTTCCCTCTTCATTTTGAGGAGCATGTAAATTCATTGCATCGACTAATTCCTTGTCATCAATTTCTGCAATAAGGGTAACGGAATTATCAGCTACACCTATAAGATATGCTCTAGAATTCAAAGTAATAACATATACGAATTTTCCAGGAGATAAAGATAAAGAAGCAACTTTTTTTAGGTAAGGATCAGAACTTGTTGTTGTACCAGAAACTTTCTTTAGGAATAAAAAGAAAGCCCATACCAATCCAAGTACCACTGCCAACACCAAGATAGTACGAACAAAAAACCAAATACCATAAGAGGAACTTTCTGCAATATCGGTTTCAGTATTTCCCACAGCATCTTGTGCAATTAAAATTTGAGATTCAGCAGTCCTACCGACTGTTTCATTTTCAGACGCAACAACCTCCTGACTCCAAGCAAAGCCTGTAATCAGAAGGTAACTGCAAAGAGAAAATAGTATTTTTAGGACTTTTCCTTTGTGATTCAAGCCCATAAATTTTTAACCAGTAACACGCTCAATAGGAGAAAGAATTTCAGTTACACGAACACCGAAGTTTTCGTCAATTACCACAACTTCTCCCTTAGCTATAGGTTTATGGTTTACTAGAATGTCTACAGGCTCACCAGCAAGCTTGTCCAGCTCTATAATGGTCCCCTCTCCCATTCCAAGGATTTCCTTGATTTGCTTCTTAGTACGTCCCAACTCTACGGTCATCTCCATGTATACGTCCATGATCAAACCGATGTTGCTTCCTTGATCCATGCCGCCTACGCCAACTTGGAGTCCTGGAAATTGTAGAGATTGCACATTGGGAACTCCCATACCCATAGGCATAGAAGCAAAACCATTTCCCATTCCGCCCATATTCATTCCCCCGCCCATGGTCTGTTGCATAACCATGCCATTCATATTCATGGGAGCAGCTTGCATTCCTCCCATATTCATACCACCGCCCATTCCATTCATACCAGGTTGAGCCATTGGTTGCACAGGAGCAGCAGAAGCTGCACTATTACCTAATGCATTTGAAATCTGATCAGCAACAGAACCAGCAACGGCCTCCCAAAGAGTATAAGCAGTTCCATCGAGAGTAACAGGATAAGAGAACAGAGCAAATTCACCCTGAGGGAAACGAACCATAGCCTTAGGACCATTCACAGCCTCACCAGGATTGCAAGCCAAACCAGAGAAACGACCATTTTTTGTTAACTCTGTAATCTCTGCACCAGTGTGACCAGATACTACCTCTGCAATAACAGAGAGAGCCATCTCGTCTAAATCTGCATTATCTTCTTTGTTAATGAGACTAGCCAATTTCTGTGCAAAATCAGTGGAGAGCACATATAAGTGATCTCCTGTAAGCCCAGCAGAAAAATCAGCCATTACCGCTACAACTGTCTCAGGTAATTTTGCCAAGAAAGTTTCACGATTTGCTGACTCAACAGTAGGCTCTGCCACAACAGAACTTGCACCTGTCATGGTTCCTATATTATGGGCTAATTTATCCTTCAAGTCAACTGCGAATTTTGATAAATTAGCAGTATCAATTTTTCCAGCAGAAGCTGCTGACGAACCTCCACCTACGGAAAGTCCGCCCATATCTACACCGCTTAACAATGCATCAATTTCATCTTGGGAAATGGTACCATCACTCATATGACTCGTCTCCTTCTACTGCTAATTCTTCAAAATCTTCTGATTCAACCTGCTCTAGCTTGTTCAAAACCTGAACAGCCATTTTCTTTCCTATCACACCAGGCTGACACAAGAACTTCTTTTTGTTTCCTACACTCAAGGTGATTGGATCGGTAATACGCACATTAGACAATCGGACTGTATCTCCCACCCTCAAAGACAAAACATCTCTGATTGGTAAAGAAACAGAACCAATTTCTGCCACTACATCCATGTCTACATCTGCCAATTTTTCTTTCAACACACCCAAATATTGGGTTGTAGAACTTCGTCGTACAGAGGAGAACCAGAACTGGGAGGATAATTTGGAAATAATAGGTTCGATAGTGATGTAAGGAATACAAAAATTCATCATTCCTTCTTCTTCACCGATCTTTGTTTCCAAAGTTACCAAAACAACCATTTCAGAAGGGGCTACAATTTGGGCAAACTGGGGATTTGTTTCAATCTGTCCCATACGTGGTCGCAAGTCAATAACTTGAGTCCATGCTTCACGCATATTTGCCAAAATACGAACAATTATTCCTTCCATAACGGATTGCTCAATATCTGTAAGATCACGCTGCACCTTTGCTCCCTGACCAGTTCCACCAAAAAGGCGATCAATCATGGAGAAGGTAATCGCAGGGTCAATCTCCAAAATGGCATTTCCCTTCAAGGGATCCATGTTTATAACCGCAAGAGTGGTTGGCGTGGGAATTGAGCGAATAAACTCTTCATAAGTAAGCTGATCAACTGACGCCACGTGAACATGAACGATACTCCGCAACTGAGCCGAAAGACTAGTAGTAGTCAAACGGGCAAAAGTTTCGTGCATAATAGACACCGTCCTGATTTGTTCCTTAGAGAACTTGTCAGGTCTCTTGAAGTCGTAAATCTTAATCTTGCGGGTATCATTTACCGGCTTAAAATCCTCCGACTCCGAACTACCGGAACTAATGGCGGTGAGAAGCTGGTCAATTTCGTCCTGGGACAGAACTTCATTCATATAAAAACCCCTAGATGGTTACTACTGCTCGATTATCTGTAAGCTCAAGAAACGTACATCTCGAATCTTGGAAGAACTCAAGATATCATCATTGATTGCGTTACGAATTTCAATGCGACGCTTCTCTTCATTTCGAGGACGCAAATCTTCAACAGTCCTCTCTGTAAAATAACGACGCAGATAATCCTTAATTTCAATTTGGCGCTGGGTAATCTCGGTAGATGCAACCTTATCAGCCTGCTTGTACCCAAGAACAACCTCTACGATAACACTGACAGGAATTGCATCACTTGTCTTAGTGCTTACCTGACCCAAGGAAGTATACCAGTCCAGAACTTCCCGCTTACTTCCGTATTCTTGGGAAACAGGAATTACTGCCTGCTGGGAGGTGTTACCACCAACAATTTTCATAGTGATTACTACTACTGTTACAATAAGGATGATTGCACCTAAAACAATCGCAACCCACTTTAACAAGGTTGGAAGCAGGCCACCAATTCCCTTTGATTTCTTTTCGGATTCACCGGTGGTTTCGTTGTCTTCAAAGTCCATAGATTCATTAGCCATAAATCATTCCTCCATTTGATAGTCTGCTATATTCCATTAAAAATGTCCATCGTCAAGAATAATAATATCTACACGACGGTTATATGCCCTGCCCTCGGCAGTGTCATTTGAAGCCTTTGCTCTAGTATCTGCATATCCAGCTACAGAGAATTGTGCTTCATTCACACCGAAATCAGACAAATAATGCAACACATTGGTGGCACGAGCTGTGGACAACTCCCAGTTGCTAGGAAAAATCTCTCCTGCAACAGGGGTGTTGTCTGTATGTCCTTCAATCCTGAATCGACGATCTGCCAAGTCAGCTCCAGACAAGAACTGAGCTAAGCGCAACAAGGTTTCCCGTGTTTCATCAATTCGTAACTCTGCACTACCTTCTGCAAAGAAGGAATCTCCAGCCAAGGTAATTACAAGACCACGCTCATCACTGGTGAGGGTAATCTTGTTGGACTTTACATCAGGGGCAAAAACACTGATTGCCCGCTTGACAGCCAAACCAAGGGATTTTCCCTTTTCTATTGAAGGTAAGCTATTGATAGTGTTACCTAAATCAGCAAGTCGCCCTGCTGCCAAGGAAAAACCACCACCAGATTCTCCATGAATGGAGGCAGTAAGCTCAGCCATTTGCACGATGTCTACTTCTGAAGGGTTATACAACATAACGAAGAAGCAGAGCATCAAGGTAATCATGTCTCCATAACTGTTGAGCCATGCCGATGAAGCACCTGCTGCCTCTCTCTTCTTCTTTGCCATAGCTCCTCCGTTAGTCCTTTAATACGTCAGCTTCAATAGCCTTTCTAGATACAGGATCAAGATAGGTCAAAAGCTTCATGGCAAGAATACGAGGGTTGTCACCAGCCTGGATAGACAAAACTCCTTCAATAATCATTTCCTTGGTACGCATTTCATTGGCATTTTGACCAGACAACTTTTGGGCAATAGGACCTAAAATCCAGTTAGCCAACAAACAACCATACAAGGTTGTAATAAGCGCAACCGCCATGTTTGGTCCCAAGGATGACTTATCTTCCAAGTTACGCAACATACCTACAAGACCAAGAACGGTACCAATCATACCGAATCCAGGAGCATAACCTGCCCACTGGTTTACAATACCGATAAAGCCCATGTGACGAGCTTCAATCTGGCTCATTTCACTTTCCATGATACCACGGATAACAACACCATCGGTACCGTCAACTACAAGGCGCAAACCAGTCTTCATAAACTCGTCATCCAAATCTTCCAAGCCCTCTTCTAAGGCAAGGATACCTTCACGACGAGCCTTTTCTGACAAGGCCACCATATTCTGTACCAACATTTTTTCCCCAAAATCAGGAATTTTAAAAACCTTACCCATAACCTTCATGGTAGTGAGAACATCCTTCAAGGGGGCTACAATCATCAATGCACAAAAGGATCCACCGATGGTCATGAACACAGAAGGGAAATCGATGATACCCATCATGGTTCCACCAGAAGTGATAACTGACATAACAATACAGGCAGTACCACCAACAAGACCGATTATTGTCGCTATATCCATTAAAAACTCCTCTTCCCCGCCTATTCTTCGTTTTTGAATGCACCAATTTGGCGACGATACGCTATAATACGGGCTATAATATCTTCGGGTGAATCCTTTACCACTACATGCTTTCCAGAAAGCATGCAGAGTGTAACATCTGGGTTACATTCAATAGATTCAATCTGATGGGGATTTATCCAGTACTTTTTTCCGTCAAGACGCATAACTTCAATCATAATCTGATTTTAGGTCAACCAGTCCAGTCTCCCTTTTAAATCCTCCCAAAACAGTCTATTATAATATCGGATGTTTGTGAATAAAAATGAGAAAAAAAAATAGGAATCTAATTTTTTTTGCATAAAAAACACTCACATCTCATGTTTAAATGATTTAAAATAAAAACACCAGCCAAGAATCAAAATGATTACCTGACTGGTGACCTATTACCAAGCCATGCCCCACCTCATGGCCCTACGTACTCATTTAGCGCTTCAAGTTCATGACAGTTTCCAACAACGTGTCAGCTGTGGTGATTGTCTTGGAGCTTGCCTGGAAACCGCGCTGGGTTACGATCATGTCGGTGAACTGCTCAGTCAAGTCTACGTTAGACATTTCCAAGGAGCCAGCCAACAAGGAGCCCTTACCAGCAATGCCAGATACACCGATGTTCGCCATACCAGAGTTGTTGGATTCAACATAGGTGTTCTCTCCAGCCTTTTCCAAACCACCTTGGTTAGTGAAAGAAGCAAGAGCTAATTGTCCAATGATGCGGTTTGTTCCGTTGGAATAAACACCAGTAATGGTTCCTGTGGAGTCAATCTTGAAATTATCCAAGTAACCCATGGTATAACCGTCCTGATAGAAGGCCTTTGTGGAACTCTGGGAAGCACTCTGAGTAATAGTATTCTTCTGGCTTCCGATAGTTCCCAAGTTAATGTTCAAGTTCTGGCGATAGGGGTTACCATTTTCGTCAGGATTTGCACCAGGTACGTTGAATGAAGTCTGGAGAATAACCTCTCCTTCAGGATTTGTCATATTTCCAGCAGAATCCATTACAGACAACAAGGTTCCGTTGTTGTCAAAGTTTACCAAGAAGGTATTTTCTGTGCCGTCAGTAGTTCCAAGTCCAACACGAGTTTCTGTGGGAGTTTCTCCCTCAGGATTTACGTTTACAGTAACTTCCCACTGGTTAGGATTACCTACTACACGAGTAAAGGAAACAGACAATGTGTGCTGGTTTCCAAAACTATCATAAATTTTCTGTTCTGTAGCCCAAGTTCCCTTGGCGATATCAGCAGGACTTGCCCCTTCCAAAATTTCTGGAGTATTTTTGTTCAAGTTACAAGCAAAGTTTACGTTCTGGGTGGCCTTTGCAGGATCCTTTGTTCCCACTGGAATGATGATATCCTCGGTGGAACCAGCAGTGTTCAAGACCATCTCACCATTCAATTCTTCTGCCATCCATCCCTGTACACGCATACCATTGGCAGGGTTTACCAAGGTTCCCTCACTGTCTAGACCAAAGGCACCAGCACGGGTATAGAAAGATTCCTCGCCGTTTTTGAGGATAAAGAATCCATTTCCCTGAATAGCCACGTCAGTGGAAACACCAGTGGACTGCAAGTTACCCTGAGTAAAGATAGTGTCAATGCTAGCTGTCATTACACCAAGTCCTACTTCCTTGGGGTTTACACCACCCACTTCTGTGGTGGGGCGAGCAGCTCCAGAAAGCTGCTGGGAAATCATATCCTGAAAGTTTACACGGCCACGCTTAAATCCAGTTGTATTTACGTTAGCTACGTTGTTTCCAATTACATCCAGACGAGTCTGGTGATTCTGCATACCGGATACACCGGAGTAAAGTGATCTCATCATAAAATTACCCTCTTAGTTGCCGTATACGGCGTTGATCTGATCCATTGAATATAACATACCGTTCACCTTGATCTGAGGATTAGTACCCCGAGTAACGGCCTCTACAACTCCACTGATGGAAGATTCGCCAGAAGCAACCTCCACACTCTTGCCCAAAAGACTGACGGCTTCACCAGAATTCAGCATGTTTGCCAACTTGGTAAATTCGGTGCTCATGTTAGTCATCTGCTCCAAAGAGGAGAACTGAGCCATCTGAGCAATAAACTCTGTATTTTCCATAGGGCTGGTGGGATCCTGATTCTGCAACTGTGTAATCAACAGCTTAAGGAAGTCGTCCTTACCCAGCTCCTGGCTTGCGGTACGACCATTAACAGCCAAACTCTTGTTGAATGTATCTACAGCCAAGGTTGTCTGTGTCTTCTCCGCTGCACTCATCATTGTATTTATTTCCATAAAATCCAGCTCCTATACTTTTGAAAAAACTTCTATGCCATTATATTAACGGCAATTTGTGACGAATCTGAATAAGTTTTTTGAAGGATTTCTCCTTCAACTCCAGAATCGATACCATCCTCTGCTAGCATTTCTCCATAAAGGGTATTAGCAAAGGCAATTTGTCCATGGTTTTGCTGCTGTTGCCCACCCTGTTGCTGCTGACCATTGCCAGCCCAAGACAGGTCAAAGGAACCTGTACCAAAACCACTGTCTGCAAAGGCCTGCTTCAATGAGGCAATGGATTCCTTAAAGGCTTGGAAGGCTTCTTCAGAAGCTACCTTAATTTGAGCAGAAACCATCTTGTCATTCAATTCCAAGCTGATTTTTACGTTTCCTAATTCCTCTGGGTGAAGAATCAAGTTGATGGTTCCCACGTTTCCATCACGAAGGATAATTGAACCAGTTTGCACTAATTCTGTAGCATTATTTTGCAACTGATTTGAAAGCATGGCACTAAAATTTGTTTCCTTGCTACCAGTAGCTACAGAAGTATTGCCACTTGTTTCAGTTCCCTGAGCCAATTGCATGGTAATGTCGGCAGTTCCTTCTCCTTGGCTTACAGTGGTAACAAAGTTGCCATCTTTGAGGGAAGCTTCGGTAACACCATTTTCAGCTGCTGTACGCAAATCCTGCACTGCAATCTTCTGGTCAAGGGAAGTACCTGTTTCCAGCTTGAGAGCTTTACCTTCTCCCTGGATCTCTGCTATGGCCCCCTCCATTACAACAGGATTTCCTTCAGCAAGCTTTTCTCCCTGCTGATTGTTCTGGAGGATTTGGGCGATGGAATAATCTACATCCTTTGGTTCAATTTTCTTGCTTTTCTTGTCAGAAATCTCTGGTTGCATTTCCTGAGCCTTGTTGGCAACTTCTAAGGATTCTGCCAAAACAAGCACACCTTCTTCTGTAGGCTCTTTTGTCACAGTTTCAGCGATTTCTTCACCTAATTCTGATTGCTGCAGTACCAACTCCTGGGAAAGAGCTTCTGGATCCAAACCTTCTGCTAGAACAGCTTCTGTAGAAATAGTTTCTGAGAGAGGAGCAATTTCATCCATTACAATAGGAAGATTTAGGCTTTTTTTCTCAGTATCAACCTGAGCAGCAATAGTTTTTTCCAGAGTCTTAATTTCGTCAGCAACCTTTGGAGCAGATTCTTCAAGAACCACCTGCTCTCCTTCCTTAGAAATCTTACTCTGAGATTCTACGGTTTCATCAGTTTTTGCTTCTGCTGGTTCACTGGCTGAAGTCTTTTCAGTACGGGCTCGTTCCAGAGCTCGTTCAAATGAAGAGGGCCCAGAACTTTTCTGTTCCAGCCGCTGGGAATTGCCAGAAGTTTGAACTGGCTCCCGAAACCCCAGTTCCAGATTCATGTTTGGTGCCAACATTGGCATACCTCCAAATTCATCAGCCTAATCACATTCTGACTAAGCCGTCCAGTGTAATTTTCACAGGATACTTATTACATTTATCGTCTTTTTTTATAGGATGTTAAGTTTTTTTTATTTTTTTGAAAAAAACACTCCCCATCCACCTGTCCCCACAAACCATAAAATACCTGAGTTTTGCTTTGCAAAACTCATTAGTTGGATTTACAGCGTAAATCCAATGCCTTGACAAAAAATCCGCTCTCCCCTATCTTGTTCTAATGGGAAAAATTAAAAAGCGGACATATTTCTTTGTGTCTGTGACTTTTCTTTGTGCATTATTTTTCGGAGTGGTGTTGGGCCTTTTGCTGGCAGAAACCACGAATACCATCAATACAGAAAATTTCACGGAATTTACCACAGCATTGCCGACACGATTGCTGGATATAAATGGAGAGGTCATCACTCAATTTGCCTCCGATGAAAACCGTGAAATCATCAGCTTTACCCAGCTACCGCCCCAAATGTTGAATGCCCTCATTACTCGTGAGGACAGGGTGTTCTATGAGCATAACGGATTTAGACTCAAGGCAATTATCCGAGCCTTTGTAGGTGTGTTTACTGGTAAGTCCTTGGGTGGAGGAAGTACTCTTACTCAGCAGATTGCAGGTACCTTGTATTGCGACCGTACAGAAAAATCCCTCACCAGAAAGCTGAAGGAGTTGTGGTGGGCAATTCAAATGGAACGCCGTTGGTCAAAAAACGAAATCCTTGAGTTATATTTGAATAAAATTTACTTTGGAGGAGGAACCTACGGAGTTAAAGCTGCCTCCAAGTACTATTTTGGCCACGATGCTACTGAAATCACCGCTGCTGAAGCGGCAATCTTGGTGGTTCAGTTATCAAATCCAGCCTACTATAATCCCTTTGACTATCCAAACCGAGCAATGGCCCGTCAGCAGAATGTACTGGAAGAAATGGTAAAGGCCGGATATTTGACTCCAGAAGAAGCAAGACAATCCTACGACGATTTCTGGGTGAATTTTGACTACACACGAATCAATTCCTCTGCCTACTACATGCGGGACGACAAGGCTCCTTGGTTCAGTGAGTATGTTCGCCGTGAATTGTCCGACATGCTCTATGGAACAGACGACATTTATACCAGTGGTTTTACAGTACATACCAGTTTGAACATGAAGCATCAGCAGGCTGCACAAAACACTATGGATAAATATATCCAGCAGGCAAATGAATCATACAAGAACTCCAGCAATCTGCGAAAAACTTCTGCAGCAGACACCTATATCCCCATGACGGAGCTTCTTTCCTTGGTATTTAACCTGCCCCAGCTGAAAACTTCTGAGCAACATATAGAAAATAAGGCCCTGTCTACCTTCAATTCAGAAATCAATCCCATTCTTGACGTCATGTCACTAATGTTTGGTCTTGACGATGTGAAGTTGGCAGTAGTAAATAAGGCAAATGCTTTAAAAGAGAAGGAAAACAGCAAGACTACTATAGAAGGAACATTGATTTCCTTGGAAAATAGCACGGGATACATCACTGCCTTGGTGGGTGGAAGTGAATATAGTTCTTCCAACCAGCTGATTCGAGCAACCCAGGCAAAAATCCAGCCAGGAAGCTCCTTTAAGCCACTGTATTATTCAGCAGCCTTGGATTCTGGTCAGTTTACCCCTGCAACCCTTATGTCCGACACTCCAACAGTATTTAGAAATGCTGACGGAAAGCCCTATATTCCCGCAAACTTCCGTGGAATATGGGAAGGAGACGTACAGTTGTGGTATGCCTTGTCCACTTCCATGAACGTCGTTTCTGTAAAGGTATTTGAAGCCATTGGTTACAATGCTGCCATTGATCGAGCAACCGCATTGTTGGGTATTCCAGAAGCAGAAATTCCTACCAGAGGATTCAGTCCCTACTTAAGTCTGGCTCTAGGTACCTGTTCTGTGCGACCAGTGGAAATGGCTCGTGCCTTTGCTATTTTTGGAAATCAGGGAAAGGAAGTGGAACCCATTGCTGTTCTTTCTGTTGAAGACAAGAACGGTAAGGTTATCTTGAATCCAGAACGTGATTTACGTTTGGCGCAGCAGGAAAAGGGCAATGCAATTCAGGTGATTTCTCCACAGAATGCCTTCCTCATGACAAATATGCTCCAAAAAACAGTAACCTCAGGAACTTTGCATCGAGGTTCTGGCTATGGTTCTCGATTTAAGTATCAGGATAAAAATGGCAAAACATACACCATGCCAGCAGCAGGTAAAACTGGTACCACCCAGAACTGGGCTGACGCTTGGGCAGTTGGTTATACCCCATACATTACTGCAGCTGTTTGGTTTGGATTCGATATCCCTGGTCAGTCATTGGGAACAGAGCTCACTGGTTCTACCCTTTCCGGTGTGGCTTGGGGTGAATATATGCGTGTAGCTAACGAAGATTATCCCTACAAGGAATTCCCCATTCCACAGACAAATTTGGTTAAGGCAGAAGTTTGTTCTGTTTCTGGGCAAATTAGAACAGATGCTTGCGAAAATCACCGCACCACCCAGTACTTCTTGACAGGAACCCAACCTGTGGATATTTGTCAGCTCCACATCAACAGGGTTCACGTGCAGACAGTCGGTATTCAACGGTTGGAGCAGGAGCGATATTACTCAGGAGCAAGTTATCATCTTGATATTGATGACGAGCCATTGGTAGTAGATCTCAGTTTCTTGAAGGATTTCTCACTCCCTGATGATACAGAATTTGAAGGGGATTACCTAGAGAGTGAATTCGATGACACTGCCCTTCCCCAGCAAGAGGAAGAAGTAAAACAGGCAACACGAAATTATCTGTTGGATTGATTTTAGTACAGATTTGACTGAAACTTGGTAAGGAGGAGCGATGCTGGTAGAATTAAACCAAATAAAGACCGATAAGCGAGTGCGAAAAAATTTAGGTGATTTAGAACCCCTAAAAGATAGTCTCAAGCGTTACGGTCTTTTAAATCCCATTACCCTTACCAAGGAATATCACTTAATTGCAGGGCAACGACGTTTAGAAGCAGCACGACAACTGGGATGGACCACCATTGATGCAGTGGTGGTTGATACAAAAGATCCCGTTACCTTGCTTGAAATCGAACTGGAAGAAAATACCCAGCGAAGCAATTTCACTGAATTTGAGCTTTTAGAAGGATATAAGCAGCTGGAAAGGCTAAAAAATCCCAAATTTGGACAGAGGATTTGGAATGCCATCAAAAATTTCTTCAAAAGGCTTTTTAGAAAGGCATAATTTTCCTATTCTTTTGAATCGTTGGTTGCAGTTGGAGTACTGGAACAAGAGCTACAGCTACTGAAGGAGCTACAACTACTACAACCGCAACCACAGCCTCCAGACTTACCACGAGATTTTTGTTTTATTCCACGAACTACTAAAAACACCACTAAAGCAGTCACACCAAAACCGATAATATAATCAATCATTTTATTCTCCTTATAGTTAAGGTACGCTAACTATTACAGAAAGTCAAGTTTTATCTAACATTGACCATACACTTGTAGCTAGATGAACCTATGGGTTTAAGGTTACTGTACCGTATTTATCTTCAATGGTGGTTTTCATACTGTTCATGGGTTTCCATACTACCGACAGGGTAAAATAGGGACTAAAATCATAAAATCGCTTACCGTTTTCAGAAATTTGCCTTGGAGTAATGGTAAACTGGGAGGTTAAAGTCCAGTCATGGAGCTGGTGAGAAAGGCCAATATCAAGAGACTTTAGCTTGAAGCCTGATGCTTTTCGTTTATTCTCATCCCAAAAGGCAAAGGAATTCCATAAATCCTTGAAAATATTTTCCTCACCAGGAATCTTAGGCTCAAAATCCGTAATTTTTTGAATATATCTATAAATCACATCATTTCGAGAACTTGCTTTAAATGTAAGGGTGAGAAATTCATTGATAGTCAATGAAATTGAAGGAGCAAAAGTAAAATAACTATTTGTTGGCCGAAGGAAATCAAGCTTGACAGTTGTAGTAAGGTTAGGAGCAAGTGTAATCCTGTTTTTCCAGAAATAGAATTTCTTGCTGGAAGGAGAAGTATATCTTAAATCAAGATAGGAGGACTGAAACACCTTGTCTTGTTTGAGCTTCCATCCCAGCAAATCATCATACTCATAGCCGGCAACATATTGCATCACGAAATCTGCAGAAAATCCATATCCAGACAATCTCAAGGAGAAATTCTCGTTATATTTATCTTCCAGATTGTATCGATAGCTTTCACTGAAAACAAGCTTATTTGAAAGCAGGGAAAGACTAAAACTTTGATTTAAGGGCTGGTAGATCCATTCCCTGTCAGTAATGCTTTTTCGCTGGACTCCTGTACCAAGACTGGTACTTACGTAGGGAAATCCCAAGGTAATGGTTCCTGTATGGGATTCCCGCAGAGGGGGCAGCACTGTGGTGTAACTGAGCTGTTGCAAGAATTGACCTTGCTGACTTTTAAAATTTGTAGTCAAGTTATGGCTGGAAAAAGAATTTTCATTCCATTCTGGCAGCTTGTATTCCCATTCAGGATTCTCAGCAGTACCAATAAAACTAGTACGGATAACACGAACATTTGTGTTCCAGCTAATATTTGTACCAGAAAAAATAGTATGATATACAAATGGAGACAGAGTCACAGCGTTGCTATTGGTTAAATCGAGTTTTTGGGCAATATAATCATTTCGCTTTATAGTCTCGCTTTTTGATTCATCCTTGTAAATAGGGTGACGCTGTAACACTGGCGAAAAATTCAAGGTATTATTTATTCCCAACAATGAATTATGGAATCCAAAACTACTAGAAAGCTGGGTTGGTACGGTGAGATAGATAAAAGTTGAATTTATATCATTCCAGTCAAACTCTGTTGCTTGCTTAGGTACATTATACCCAATTTCAGAAGAAACATTGGGAGAAATAGAATAAGACAGTTTGTAAGTGACACCATTGTTCAGGGGCTTAACAGAAGGAGTTGAAACTGGAATTATAGGCAAAACAAGGTTGCCCAGCGGATCTTCCTCCACCTCAGGTTCCTGTATTTCTTCCTGACTTTCTTCACCTTCCTGAGCTTGATTTTCTTCTGCCTCTTTCTCAGAAGCTTTTGCCAAGGCAGCCTCCTTTTCTTGCTCACTCATAAAAACAACTGGTACATTCAAATCATTCTTTGAAACTTGCTTGATAATTGTAGGACTTGTAGCTGCTGTTTTTTCAGGAAAGGGGTACTGAAACAAAGTACCAGAAATAGATCCTGTAAAATAAAATGGCTTGATAAGCCCAGGATAAAAAGTCTTTCTACTGGGACTCACCTTGGCTTCTTCAGCAGACAAAGATGCAGTATCCGTAATGGAATAAAAATTCAAATTAAATCCTGGATAAAAACTGACAGATGAAATATAAGGTTTAAGAAAGGCTGGAATCGAAGGAGAAACTGATGCCGTCACCTTCCACAAAAACGAAGAAATCTCCCCAGAAGTACTTGTGGTTGAAGTATCTTCTGTACCGCTAGACATGAAAAAATTAAACCAGTCCATGGTTTCTTCTCGATTTGTCAAAAAATCTTGATTAAAGAAGGGGTCAGAATACAGGGGTAAATCAATTGACAAAGAAAAGGGGTTTGTCTGGGTCATGGTAAAATGACCACGATATCGAAAAGGAATGGAGATACCGGCAAAATAAGAATTGTTATAATGAGTTTCTCCCTGAGAATCGTATGGGACATGAACACTGATGCCCCCCTGGGTAACGGGGAAAACAGAACGACTGAGACCTATGTTCAGGGAAAAATCTACTTTTGAGATATTGCTATTTTCTGGATTGAATACACCAGCAACACCTACAAGCCCTCCTAGGTTTGTGTAGTAATCTGCCAAAAATTTTAAGGTGTGGGGGTATTTTTCCGTATCCCTTTCTTCCAGATTCCGCAAAACAAGCCCTTCCCTCCTCTGCTTGTACAAGGTGGAGCTGTTCAAGAAGCTGAAAAAAGAATCATCATCCTTTTTTTCACCAGCTTTCTTTCGTCCGATGAAATAGGTGGTGGTTTGAATAAAATAACCTTTTCGCTGGTCATAGCCAAAGACGGGATTGAAAATCAACTCATCCTTGGGATAGTAGAAGAAGGGAAAGTACATGATGGGAACCTTTCCCACATACAAGAGGGCATTGGCAAAGGCAAATTCGTTGCCCGGCAAAAGCCAGATTCGAGAGGCATTTATCTTCCAGTGGGGATCGGGATCCTCACAAAAGGTAAGGCTCCCACTTTTGAAGGCAATGACTCCAGAATCGTCCCGAGCAAATAGCTCTGAGGAAACCACCATCTGGGATTGGCTATCTAATTGCAAGGCCCCTGAATCAGACTGCATTACCGTGCCAGAATTGAAGATTCCTTCCTCTGTGTTTATATTGAACAAAAGACTTTCCGCTGACAAAAGCTCAGGCTCACCAGAACCTGTATTTCGCTCCAAAGTCACAGAACCCGATGCATACAACAAGCCTTGGCTACGGTTAAAGTTCACCTGATCAGCCTGAATACGACTTGAGCTTTGCCCCTGCACTACGGAAATCACCACGTCCCCAGTAAAAACGATTATCTCATCCTCAGAAGCCTCGTCGGTGTAATAGGAGGTGTTGCGGGCACTTTCTATGGTGACGGTACTGGTGTCTGCAAAGAGGGACAAAGCCCCGCACCAGAGAAAACACAAGAGAAAAATAATATATCTACACTTGAAACCACCAGCCACCTGCATAACTCCTCAAAAATCCACAGCCATCAACATCCTGCTGGACTAAAGGGCAACACCACCAGCCCCTAATCCCGGCAAGCCTTGGGCATGACGATCTAGCATTTCCTTTACGTAGAGTCCTGTGTAGGATTCCTTGCACAGGGCCACTTCCTCTGGAGTTCCTGTAGCCACTACAGTTCCACCACGGAAACCACCTTCTGGCCCCATGTCGATGATATGGTCTGCCTGGAGAATTACATCAAGATTGTGCTCAATCATTACCACCGTATTGCCCTGATCCACCAGCCGCTGAATAACCTCCATCAGCTGCTTTACATCGGCAAAATGCAGGCCAGTGGTGGGCTCATCAAGAATATACAGAGTCTTGCCTGTGGAACGACGGGCCAGCTCGTTGGCCAGCTTTACCCGCTGAGCCTCACCACCAGACAGGGTCAAGGCGGACTGCCCCATCTGGACATAGCCTAATCCCACGGAAAGCAAGGTATCAAGCTTGCGGGCAATGTGAGGAATGTGAGCAAAGAATTCCGCAGCCTCCTCAATGGTCATGGCCAGCACATCGGCAATATTCTTTCCCTTGTAGCGAACATCTAGGGTTTCCTGATTGAAGCGGGCACCACGGCACACTTCACAGGGAATGTACACGTCGGGCAAAAAGTTCATTTCGATGGTAATTGTTCCCGCTCCCTGACAATGCTCACAACGGCCCCCCTTTACGTTAAAGCTAAAGCGACCACTCTTAAAGCCTCGAGCCTTTGCCTCTGGCAAACTGGCATACAATTCTCGAATACCATCAAAAACACCTACGTAGGTGGCAGGATTTGAACGAGGGGTACGACCAATGGGACTTTGATCAATGTTAATTACCTTATCGATATGCTCCAAGCCAGTAATCTCCTTGTAGGCTCCTACTGGCAGGCTAGAACGCATAATCTTGTTGGAAACGGCAGGAAAGAACACGTCGCTGAGCAAGGTGGATTTTCCAGAGCCAGAAACCCCCGTAATGCAAACAAATTTTCCCAGGGGAATCTCCACAGTTACATCCTTCAGGTTATGCTCCGTCACCCCAGCCAAGGTAATAAACTTGCCATTTCCTTCCCGCCGCTGGCTAGGAATCTCCATTTTTAGAGTGCCAGCAAGATATTGTCCCGTTAGGCTTTCTGGCACTAGCATCACCTCCTCTGGGGTTCCCGAGGCCACCACATTTCCTCCGTGAACACCAGCACCTGGTCCCAAGTCAATAATCCAGTCAGCGGTGCGGAGGGTTTGCTCGTCATGCTCCACCACCACCAAGGTGTTTCCCAAATTTCGCAAATAGGTCAAGGTGTCAATAAGTCGCTGATTGTCCCGCTGGTGCAGACCAATGGAAGGCTCATCGAGAATATACAAAACTCCCATGAGGCTAGAGCCAATTTGGGTGGCAAGGCGAATACGCTGAGCCTCACCGCCAGACAAGGTGGCAGCCTGACGCTCCAAGGTAAGGTAATCTAAGCCCACATTTTTCATAAAGGAAAGCCTATCTTGAATCTCCTTTTTGATTTGGCGAGCAATATGAGCCTCTGTCTCCGTAAGCTGGAGATTGTTAAAAAAGTCGATGGAATCTCCCACAGAAAGCTGGGTCAGCTGGAAAATATTCTTGCCACCCACCGTTACCGCCAGGGCCTCTTTTTTCAAACGGAAGCCCCCGCAGCTGGTACACTGACGATGCACCATAAATTTCTCATAGCTTTCTCGCTGGGCCTCAGAAAAGCTTTCCATTTGCCGTCGCCGCAAGTCTGCAAAAATTCCAGGCCAGGGCTTATTGTATACGGAATGGCCCTCCCCGCTTTGCTTGTGGTACACAAAATGGATTGGCTTGTCACTTCCAAAAAACAAAACCTTTTGCTGCTCTGGCGTCAGTTTTTCGTAGGGATCAGAAAGGCTAAAGCCGTATTCATCTGCCAAAGCCTGAAATCGAGCCCGTTGCCAGCCAGAGGTGGGATTGTAGGAACCAAAGGCTCCCTCATCAAAGGACTTGGTTTTATCTGGTACAATCAAGTCCAGGTCAAACTCCATGGTTTCTCCCAAACCAGTACAATCAGGACATGCTCCCACAGGATTGTTAAAAGAAAAAAGCCGAGGCTGCAGCTCTGGAATAGAAATACCGCAGTCAGGACAGGAATTCTTTTGGGAGAAAAAATGCTCCGTCTCTGTGTCTCCAATACGGCGAGTAATAATGGTCATACCGTTGGCAGCCTCTAGGGCAGTTTCCACCGAAGCTGCTACACGTTTCCGTACCTGATCAGACAAAATAATGCGGTCAATGACTAAATCGATGGAGTGCTTCTTTTGCTTGTCCAGCTTTATGCTGTCCTCCAGCTCCACCATCATGCCGTCGATTCGGGCCCGCACATAGCCAGCCTTACGAGCATCCTCCAGCACCTTTTGATGTTCACCCTTTTTGCGAAACACCACGGGAGCCATAATCTGAATTTTAGCACCTTCTTCCCAAGCCATCACACCGTCAATAATCTGGTCAGTGGACTGCTCTCGAATCTCACGGCCACAATCTGGACAATGGGGAATACCAATGCGGGCAAAAAGCAGGCGGTAATAGTCGTAAATCTCCGTTACCGTTCCCACAGTGGAGCGAGGATTACGATGGGTCGTTTTTTGTTCAATAGAGATAGCAGGAGAGAGCCCTTCGATATAATCTATGTCAGGCTTGTCCATTCTGCCCAAAAACTGACGGGCGTAGGAGGAAAGGCTTTCCATGTAACGACGTTGGCCTTCTGCAAAGATGGTGTCAAAGGCCAAGGAACTTTTCCCTGAACCTGACAGTCCAGAAATTACCACCAATTTATTACGAGGCATTTCCACATCAATATTCTTTAAGTTATGTTCTCGTGCTCCACGCACTATTAATCTATCGCTTTCTGCCATAATGAATTGCTCCAGAAAATAAGTATTCTGCTAAAAATAAAGTAAAATAGCATATACATAAATACAGTGTATTCTACTGATTTAGAGCAAAAAAAACTAGAGTATCCATCGGGGATAATACATAAAAAATATAGATTATCTCCCTATTTTCCTTGTATATTGCATGACTATATGATATAATACAGTGCTTT
>JAZQSR010000291.1:0-12969 GCA_045630225.1 Treponema sp.
TTTTATTTCTGCTTTACCTACACCTTTCCACAAAAAATTCACTGGATGAAGTATTTACTGTGGCTCATGATCATTCCTCTCATAACAGCAACCCTCACTATAGTACCAGATTACAATAAATATTTTGTGGTGTTCACCACCAACCTTTCCTACATCCCCTACCGACACATTGAGGAAATTTATCAACCATGGTTTTATGTTCATTCTGCCTACAGTTACTTACTTGTGTTAATTGGTGTCATCTTTCTTGTTATAAAAATAAAATATCCTTCCACCCAAAACAGAAAATTCTGTGTCTATGCCATTATTGCCACAGCCTTGTTCATTCTACAAAATGTATATAAAACCTTTTTCAAACAAAACTCGGACATTTGGTTTATCCCCATATTAGCAACTGCTGTTATCACCTTTTTCTTTTTGATTGTATATGCAGACGAAGGAGAAATCATCGTCAACAAGGGACAAGAAAAGCTCTTGAAGGCCATGCTCTTTCCTATTTTCTTCATTAACAAAGATGACAAGATAATCTATGCCAATAATGAAGCACAAAAAATTTGTCCCCGAACTTTAGGAATTGCAACAGATATGCAAGATATTATGGCAAATTTTTCTCCTTACCAAATCGACACCAAGATTTCCCAAAATGAGTTTTTTTCAGATGAAACAAATATCATCCTCCAAAGCAAGGATGACGGAAATATCTTCTATTTGAACAAACATGAGATTTCCTTAAAAGGAAAAAAGCGTCAGGATGAAAAAGGCTCCATGCTGATGTTTGTGCCCATTTCTTCCATGCAGAACTTTTTCGCCACCTTGGAGGACAAGGCCTTTAGAGCCCCCCTCTGTGGCTGCTATAACCGCCATTACCTAGAAATAAAACAAGCTGAATTTTCTGTGGAAAATGAGTCAGTACGAAAGCTCTTGCCCATTAGCTTTATCATGTGCGACATTGACGGCCTAAAAGTGGTAAACGATACCCACGGCCACGACAAGGGAAATGAATATATCACCCTCTGTCACGACATCATTCGCTCCTCCGTCCATGCTGAGGACTTTATTTTCCGGCTGGGAGGCGACGAATTTTTGGTAATTATGTCCAATACGGAACAGCAGGTTGCCCAAGAGCGAGTTCTCACCATCGAAGCAAAGATGCAAAAAATAAAGAAGGAATATAACACAAGCATTTCCCTTGGGTCTGCCACTGCAACAGAGCTTCCCATCGACTATCTTCAGCTCATTGTTGATGCCGACCAAGAAATGTACCAGAAAAAACGACAACGCAAGAGTCTTATTTCTGAATCATAAGTTTTTTGTGGAAAAGCTATCTATAATCTCAATTTCTTCCATTATAGTTATGCTCCTTTGTTAGTTTTTTGTTACAGGGAAAGTGTACCTCTTGACAATGGATTTTCAGCACTATATCATATTTGTAATTGTTACAAATTTATATTAAGGAAGAAAGAGGAAACAATACAATGAGACTAATGTTGACAGAACGGGAAATGACAAACAGAATCGTAGCCTGCGGTATTCGTCCTTCATTGCAACGGATCCATATTTATCGTTATCTTTGTAATTCCACCGAACATCCTACCGTAGAAACAGTGTATTCTGCCCTTGTTTCAGAAATTCCTACCTTATCTCGAACCACAGTGTATAATACACTTAAGCTTTTTCACAAACATGGATTAGTGGAAACCATCACCATAGAAAATGAAGAACTTCGTTACGATGCCGATGTAAATGACCACTTACATTTTAAGTGCAACTGCTGTGGAACAGTAAGTGATATCCCCTACGAAGAAACAGCAACTGTATACAAGTCTTTTGCACAAAATCTGCCTACAGGCTTTTCCTTGTCAAAGATTCAAACTTGTATTTGGGGAACTTGTTCTAGTTGTAGTGCAAAAGAAGCCTAAAATACTACTGTTTTGTTACAGCCATCTTGGAAATACCAAGGTGGCTTTTTTTGTAACCTGTCCTAGAGGCCCCTACAGATCCCACCCCTTCTTATAAAAATCTTAACTCCAATACATTTTTGCACGATACAATAATGTAGGAGTTTATATGCGTAAAATTTCGTTAATAGTAAGCTTAATTCTTTTTTCGCTGGTAACCTTTATATCTTGTCAAAGTACAGAACCAGTGGAATCTCAACCTCCAGTCGAACCAGAAGTACCAGCAAATCCTAAAACAGTACAAGATTTAATCTTGGCAAGAAGATATGATGAAGTAAAGGAATCCCTGCAATTTCAGCGGGATATTGATGCTGTAGACGAAAACGGAAACACCGTGCTCCACGCCGCTGCAAAGGTAAATAGCGAGGAACTAGTTCGACTTTTCATTTCCATGGGAGCATCCACAGAGCTCAAAAACAATGAAAGTGATACAGCCCTCCACGTAGCCGTAAAAAATGACAGCATCGCAGCGGCACAGATTCTTTCAGCAGTAAATAGCGATATCTTTGCCATGGATGCCTATGGGAAAACAGCCCTAGAACTTGGCATGGCAAAAGACAATAAATTTTTCGACGCTATGATTACCACAAGAACTGGTGAATTAAAAGATACCAGGGGAAGAAATATTATCCATTATTTTGTAATGGATAAAAATATTGCTGCCATTGAATACGCCGCACGAAAAAAAATTCCGCTTTCTGTTCCTGATAACAACGGAAAAACACCTTTAGCCCTGGCATTGGAAAACAATCAAGATGCCCAGAGTATTCGTATTGCCGCCAGCCTTTTGCTGAATGGAGCAAAACCAGAAGGAGGTCGCTACGCCTACTTTGAAAATGCCACCTTGTTGAGAAATCCCACCCTTCGCTTGGAAGATGGACAAACCCCCTTACACCTTTCCAGCATTCAAAACCATGTGGGAATCACCTCCTATTTGCTGAATCAAAAAGCAAATATTTCTGCCCAAGATATTTCTGGGGCCACACCCCTTCACGAAGCCATCCGCTATGGCAATGTGGAAAATGCCCGTCTCTTGCTAGATGCTGGAGCCAAGGTAAATGCCCAGGACAACTTAGGAAAAAGCCCCATCCTTTTGATTATGCCTAAAAAGAACCAGGCAGAAATCTACAGTCTCTTGCTGGAATACAAGGCCAATATCTACCTGAAAGACCTATATGGCGACTCTGTACTCCACGTAGCCACCATGAACGGGGCTGACGACACCACCTTGAACCAGCTGATTCTTGCTGGTGCCGACATCAACGAGCGTAACAAAGAAGGAATTACCCCCCTTGCCTTGGCTGTAGACCATCGACGTACTGCCATTATCCAGTTTTACATCGATGCTGGAGCCGACATCCACGCAGAAGACAACATGGGAGAAACACCCCTCACCCGCTCCCTGAAAGCAGGGCCAGAGATGTCAAAGAAGGTGCTGATTTCCAGCAATATCCATAGCCGAGACTCCTACGGAAATACCGCCTATCACTTGGCCATTCTCACTGCAGAACCCAGTCTCATTCTGGAAGAGGAAACCAAGTCCGACAAACCCATTGCCGACGCCCTCACCATGACACTGGAACACATCTACACCCTAAACAAGGAAGTCAACAGCCAAAACAGAAATGGTGACACACCCCTTTCTCTTGCAGTACAAAGAAACATCCAACGAGCTGGAGAGTTCCTTTTGAACTGTGGTGCAGATATCTTTGCCACCAACAACAACGACTATTCACCCCTTCGATTTGTGCTGGAGTCAAATAACAGCAGCAGTAACTGGCTTTTGAACTCCAAGGTTATTCAAGCCACCGATGGAAGTGGCAATACCCCCATCCACTATGCCGCTGACTGGGAACTTATTTCTTCTATTAATCTGCTGTCAGAAAAGGGTGCAGACACCAATGCAAGAAATGCCAATGGTGAAACACCTATTTACTATGGCGTGAGAATGGATAGTCCCGCCGTTATAGAAGCTTTGGTGGCCAAGGGAGCCCAGTTTAACATTCGGGACAACTTGGGAAATACCCCTATCCATGCCTGCATCCGCTGGGATAGCATCAACGCACTGAAAAAGCTCTTCATTTTGGGAGCTAATCTAAATGCACAAAATATTGCAGGAAAAAGCCCCTTGGCAGAGGCCGCCCGAACAGGAAAGACCCAGATGGCCACCCTTTTGATGGATCACGGAGCAAATATCAATGCCTCCGATGAAACTGGAAAGACAATACTGATGGATGCCATCCAAAGCGGTAACACAGAGCTTGTAGCCCTCCTACTCAACAAGGGAGCCTCCCCTCTCATTCAGGAAATGAACGGTCGCAACGCCTTCCACGAAGCAGCCATTTTAGGAGATACACAAATCTTGCGTCTCATTCGTATGGCTGGAGGAGACCCCTTATCCAGAGACAAGGACGGTAATACACCTCTGTCCTTGGTATTCAACAAGGGAAGGACAGCTATAAACGAAGTGCTGGGTAGTAATTTGAACCTGAGTGATTCCTACGGCAACTCACCTATCCACGTTGCAGTTACTTCTGGAGTTCAACCAGCCACCATGGATATGTTGTTGGCAAAAAAATATCCAGTTAATCGAAGAAACAGCTCAGGTAGCACTCCCATCACCCTTGCTGTAGCCCAGGGCAACCTTCCTTTGGCTGCTATTTTGTTGCAGTATGGAGCAGATCCCTTTATTGCCGACAACACTGGAGAATGTGCCGTTTCCTTGTCATTAAAGGGCAACCAAGAGATTCTCGACCAGTTGGTAAAACAGGCTAAAACAAAAACAGATATTTCTGGGGAAGGAATCCTTCACTATGCAGCCCGTCTCAGCGATGCAGAGACCGTAAGACGATTATTGTCCATGGGATTGAGCAAGAACCAGAAGAGTCTTGCAGGTGAACGACCCTACGACATTGCCATACGATGGCAGAGACCAGATATTGCGGCCCTGCTTCATTAGCATCAGTGTTATAAAAGTGTAATGAATTTGAAAAGATAGATTAAAGGAGGGTTGCCTTATCCAGCATAATGCGGAAAGCGCTGCCCTCCTTTTTTAATTCCTTGGAACCACGGGTAATCTTGCACAGACTCATGCTGAACATACGAGCGATTTCCCGCTGAGTAGTCCCCTTGTCAATTTCCTTGACTAAAAGCCAGCGTTTTGTCATATCCTGCAATTCAGAGGGAGTAAAAAGACAGCCAAAAAATTTTTTTATAAGCGCAGCATCTTCGGTGGATGCCAAAAGTTTGCAGATTTCTTCCAGACCTTCTTGAGATAGCTTTTCTTCCATAATGATATTGTATAGAGAAACAAAAAAAATAGCAACGGAAACCCAAAGAGCCCTACAGAGCTATAGCACAACTTCAGAAAGCCATCTGCAGTGCTAGTCAACAGAATCGCTCTTATATCTGAAACAATTCCTTGATATTGGCATCTACCACCACAGAAAGGGCTTCTGGACTTGTTTTTAAGATTTCTGCCACATAATTATAGGTATGTACCACTAAGTTTGGTGCATTTATTTTCCCTCGGTGGGGAACGGGAGCCAAATACGGAGCATCTGTTTCCAGCAAAAGCCTATCCTGAGGGATATAGCGAATCAACTCCTCCATCTCTGGCATGCGAGCCTTCTTTGTGTAGGTAATAGCACCAGACAAGGAAATATACCAGCCCCTGTCTAAAAAACTACGGGCTTCATGCTTACCGTAGGAATAGCAATGGATGATTCCCCGATCATAAGCCACGTTTTTTATGCAATCCAAGGTTCCTTCAAATGCATCCCTAGAATGGACAATTACTGGTAGCTGAAGCTTACGGGCTAACTCCAATTGCATTTCAAAGAACTCAGCCTCACAATGGAACAATTCCGCCGTAAAGCTATCCTCATTCCGTTGGTCTACTCCAGCAGGATTCCAATGATGGTCAAGACCACATTCCCCCAAGGCCACCACACGGCCCTTACCAAAACCACAAAAGTCATCCTGACTCATAGCCTGATTTATGGTAGATTCCAGCACCTTTATCTGATTAAAGCGGTCTAAAATAGCCTCTTCTGCAGGCCAAATCCCCGCAGAAAAATACATCATCTTTTTGATGGTTTCCCGATCTCCATCATCATCAATGGCTGCCACCAACTCCTGAGCCTTTTGTCCCCTGGGAAACAAGTCGTCACAGCGGGTACCGATATCCAAGCCAAACAAGGGCTTGTGGGCAGCCATGGACTTTAATGCAGCAGGCACATCAAGACCCCGCTCCCAAATATGATGCAAATGAAAATGTGTATCTGAAAACATGATGAGTGGCTTCCTAAAATTATATCTATTCTTTTTACCCAGAACCCGTCGGACGCGGTGCGTCCTCTGTACAGCAATTCGGGTAGGCGGGATTTCCCACGACCTTTCAGGTCTCTGGGCCGGCTTCGCAGCACAGCGGCTCAGCTTCAAATCCCGTCGGACGCAGTGCGTCCTCTGTACAGCAATTCGGGTAGGCGGGATTTCCTACGACCTTTCAGGTCTCTGGGCCGGCTTCGCAGCATAGCTGCTCAGCTTCAAATCCCGTCGGACGCGGTGCCTCCTCTGTACAGCAATTCGGGTAGGCGGGATTTGAACCCACGACATCTAAGTCCCGAACCTAGTGCGCTACCAACTGCGCTACTACCCGAAAAAAAAGAAGCCCATCCATTTCTGGATGGGCTTTAGCGGGAGCGACGGGGCTTGAACCCGCGATCTTCGGCTTGACAGGCCGACGCGATAACCAGCTTCGCTACGCCCCCGTTACATTCACTACTATATCACAGAGAGTTATTTTGGTCAAGTGTTTTATAAAAAAAAACATTTTTTTCTTTACTTTTTTCTACTTGAAATTATCTGCTGATTATTATATTATATATGGCAGTTGCTGGAATGGTGGAATAGGTAGACACAAGGGACTTAAAATCCCTCGGATGAATAATCCGTGCCGGTTCGATTCCGGTTTCCAGCAAGGCCGCATTGCCGTAAGGTGGTGCGGTTTTTTTATGCCTGTTAATAAAGTATTTTCAGAAAAAAAAAAGGGACTGTTTCCAGTCCCCTTCAGTAAGTGTATATTTTCAAAAATTAGTGCACTTGGCTATACATTCCTGCAATTTCTTGGCGCCAATCGAATTTCTTATCCTTTTCTTCCCATTCAATGATCTTCACAATGCTGAATTTTTTTGTATCCTGCATATTGGGAAAATGTACTATAGCAAAACGCCCTTGACCAATATAAGTAACCTGTTGATTCTCTCCCAATGTCTCACGATTTTGGAGATCTGCTAAAACACAATCAAAGTGAACAGGCTCCCCCGTTCTTTTATCTGCTAGGGCTGAAGCCAAATCATCAATAGCCTTACTACAGATAGGACAAATCACCTCCCGCTGCTTTAATTCCTTGATTGACTCCAAATCCCGTTGCATATCTTCGTGAACATGCTGTGGCAGTTTAGTTTCACTACGGTGGCCCTGCTGTTTAGACTCTAGATTTTTGTTGCCACCACGTTTCTCATTTTTTTTTCGGCCTTCTTCCTGAGAATGACGGCCATTCCAATTCCGCTTATTATTTCTACGGTTATTTCCAGATCGTTCCATATTTATGTCCTTCCAGATGGCTTATTTTCCACTAGCTTTCGGCTCAAAACAAGAGCAATACGTTGAATCGCAGCATCCATATATGAAGGTTCATATACTTTGTCTTGTAATTCACGCACCCTTGCTGCCCTAACGGCTTTCTTATGATTTTCTTTAGTAGCGGACATTATGAATTCTCCGAAAAGGCATTTTCTATGTGATACAGCGAGGGAAGCCCTGGCATATCAACAATTAGCACATCAAATCTCATGTAGCTGTTACTATATTGTCGATACTTATGTACAAAATATTTAGCCGTTTCGATAATTCTTTTCCGCTTGATTTTACCAAGAACCTGATCCAGCATGGCAAGGTTGCCATGGGGAAGGGTTTTTACCTCTACAAACACAAGAAAAGGCTCCTTGAAGGCTATTATATCGATTTCGCCTGTTCTTGTCCTCCAATTTTGAAATAAAATCTGATAGCCTAAATCCTGTAAATAGCTTGCAGAGCGCTCCTCTCCCGCCCTTCCCTTTTGATAGGATTCCGAACCACAGGTCTGCATCTAACCCACAGACTCCAATTCTGGGATGTCCTCCGATCGGAATACATCCGACTGGGAATCTTCCAAGGGATAGAGCAATTCATAGCCAGTTGTTACCACATGAGGAATATTCCATCGATATAAACTATCAAGGTGGTGCTGTCGCAAGGGATGATTAGTAGCCAAAAACATATTTATCCCGTCATCAAAGAACAAGGGTTCAGAAAATCTAGCACCGAGTACCAAGTCACTAGCTTCTATTCGTATACAATTTTCTAACATAACTATCCTCTTGTTTTTATAATACACGATAAAAAGCAATTATGACGAGATATTTTAAGCAGAGAGCTTCATTTTTTCCACTTTTTTTCTTAAAGTTTTTATAAACTTCCAATACTCCTATTCTTACAAAAAAAGGGCTGCAAGCCCTTGGAAAGCTCCAAACACTTGCTAGCCCCTTTTTGCTATTTTGCCTTCTGGATATCGGACTTTCTGATGATAAGTTCCTTAACCTTGGCAGCCTTACCAACCTTACCACGAATGTAGTACAGCTTAGCGCGGCGAACCTTACCAGGGCGAACACGCTCTACCTTAGCAATACGAGGTGAGTTGAGAGGGAATACACGCTCAACACCAACTCCGTAGGAATTCTTGCGAACAGTGAAAGTGCGGCTAATTCCAGAGTTCTTGAAGCAGATTACCAATCCTTCATATACCTGAATACGCTCAGTCTTACCTTCAATAATCTTAAAATGAACTTTTACAGTGTCCCCAACCTTGAAGTTTCCAACATCTTCCTTCTTCTGGGACTCTTCGATAGTTTTAATCAAATCCATAGTGACTACTCCTTCCCCTTGAATCGGGGGTGTCTTCTTTTGGCACCAGCCTTTTGAACCTGGCCCGTAATAGTCTCAATCATCTTTTCAGCTTCTACCGTCAAAAGCCCATTGCTACGAGCCTGACTGATTAAGTCTGGCCTGTTTGCCATGGTTTTTGCCAGCTGTCGCTGGAGCCTCCACTTCCTGATGTTTTCGTGATGCCCAGAAAGCAATACCTCTGGCACCGACATTCCCTGGTACACCTCTGGACGGGTATACTGGGGATACTCAAGAAGTCCCTTTGAAAAGCTCTCCTCCTCTAAAGATTCTTGGGAAATTACCCCTTCCACCAATCGATACACCGCATCGATGATGACTGTCGCTGCAATTTCTCCAGAGGACAACACATAATCTCCGATAGAAATTTCGTCGTCCACCCAAGAATCTATAATCCGCTGGTCGATACCTTCGTAACGGCCACAAATAAGGACAAGCTCTTCTTCTTGGCTCAATTCCTTTGCCAAACGCTGGGTAAAGGGCTTTCCAGAAGGTGTAACGTAAATTACCCGCTTCTTGTAGGCCTGAACTGACTCCAACGCCTGACCAAGAGGCTCGGGAAGCATCAACATCCCCGCTCCTCCACCATAGGGACTGTCATCACATGTTTTGTGCTTATCATGGGCAAAATCCCTGATATTCACCAAATCGTAGGCAATAATTCCCCGATCCACCGCCTTTGCCATGATTGAGCTCTCAAAGAAAGCACGGGGTATCTCAGGAAACAAGGTCAGCACATGGAACTTCATGGCTTACTCCAGAATCCAGAGGTGCATCAGCTGAACCTTCTTGTTCTTGGTGTCTACAGTACCGATAAACTCCTTCTTAAAGGGAACAAGCACCTTTCGAGGCTTGCCAGAAGAAGTGGTTCGTAGCTCCTGAGACAAGAGGCTACAACTCTCGGAGAGGACAACCTCAAACAGGTCGCCAGCTCCGCCTTCCAATACGTCTGTGATGGTACCTACTACAACAGGCTCTGCTGTAGTAGCTGCGGTCTTTCCCGCCACTCCCTTTGCACTGCCACTGGTATACACCAACTGACACTGCTTTAAGTCTTCCACGTAGTACTCATCCTTTCCACAAGGACAAGCAAATTCTCTAGAAACCACTATCTCACTGCCAGAAAGCTTTTTTGCTTCCTCTGGTGAATTGATTCCCGAAAACTTAATGTACAGAATCCCGCCACCAATGCTCACCTTTTCTATGGTTCGCCTTGTTTCGACACCGTTCTTCCGCAAGACAACATCCTTCATTCCAGAAAAATGCTGGAACTCTCCAGATGTGCTTTCCACCTTACAATTACCCGCTAGGCCGTGGGTGCCCCGGATAATTCCTACCACGAAGTGCTCCATCAATCCATTATTTCCAAACTATAGCGTTTACCGCTCTTGCTGGAAGAAGCGCTTAACACGGTACGCAGGGCCTTTGCAATACGGCCATACTTACCGATAACCTTGCCGATATCTTCTTCGGCAACACGCAATTCAAGGATTGTGGACTTTTCGCCTTCAGCTTCCGTTACTGAGACTGCACCGGGATCATCGACCAGTGATTTTGCGATGTATTCAATCAGGTCTTTTTCCATTTCCCGTCACTCCCACCACTTACAGCGAAAAGTTCTTCTTGTTAAAGAGCTTGCGAACAATGTCGGAAGGCTGAGCACCTACGTTCAACCAGTAGCGGGCCCGTTCCTCGTTAAAGGAAATCTGCTTGTCCTCAACCTCGATGGGGTGATAGATACCAATCTCCTCGATTGTCTCACCATCACGGGGCTTTCGGGAATCCATTACTACGATGCGGTAATAAGGCCGCTTCTTTGTTCCAAACTTCTTCAGTCTGATTCTGACCACGTATATCCTCCAAAGACTTTTCCTGATCGGCCACCTTATACAAGGAAACAACCTCCCATTCAAAGCCTAGTATTGACAGAATACTGTATTCTACAGTATGAAATAGAAATATACCAGTTTTTAAGTCTTTAGTCAATGTAAGAAAAGAGAGAGAATTAAAGCGTACTTGACCACAGAGTTTTGTCTAGTACAGTGGTAGGGGAAATTAAATTCACTATTTTATGGAAGAAAGGGAAAAGATGTCTCAGAAACGAAAAGAAATTACAAATTACCGACAAATTGAACGCTTACGTTATATTCATGAATCTTTAAGTTCAGGCTCCTATCCCACCACTCAAAAACTTGCCAGGGACTTAGAAGCTTCTACCGCCACCATTTCTCGGGACATTGAATTTTTGCGAGACAGATACCATGCCCCCTGTGAATATGACCCAGAACGAAAGGGATTTTTCTATACAGAACCTGATTTTCAGCTAGACCTTTTTACCCCGATAAACCGAGAAGTAAGACGAAAGATTGCCACAGATAAACAGAGTTTTGCTGAATACATGAATTATCCCCTCAAACTTTTAGATAAATTGGAGTTAATTACAGATATAGATTACCCAAATCAAACAGAATTACAGGCAAACCTCAGTAAAAAATACATTGGCCGCAATTATTTTAGTGACGGTTGTACCTGGGTGGGATTAAAGGCTTTTGACTTTTGCCCCACTCCACTTTTTACTATCTCCTACTTTGAACCCTACAACATGGTACCAAAAATGGTGAGCTACCATGTGCAGGGTTCTAAACTTACCTATATTGCAGAAGATTGCTCCTACGACAAGGGCTACTGGCTCTACATCATTCTGGAACATAAATTACTAGAAGCCCCAGAAGAGGTGGCACGGGTGGAGTTAAAAAACTTAATTGACTTTACTCGCAAGGCATAAGACTTAGAAGTGGTTTGAGTAATACTATTTTATAAAAACAAAAAATTGCGGAAGAATAAAATTATTCAACTCAGGAATTAAACAATAAATGCATTACTGGGTCGTAGAATAAATCCTTGTCGCTGCCTCGGGTAGAAAAATGATATAAATCTAAGAATTTTATCTTGCGGCTTCCCAGTTGAAAATTCCACAGATTTGCAACATTTTCTATAGTTTTTTGACCAGTAAAATCATTGGAAGGAAAAATTAGCTCAAGGCTTTCCTTGCAAATTTTACTTTCCCACAAATTGGCAGCAATGATAATGTCTGGCTCCAAAAGAGCAATCTCTTCTCGGATAAAGTTCCGTTTTCTCAAATCTGAATCTTTCAAAAATTGGTTGATCAAATGAAAATTGGCAGTGGCACCATTGTCTGCATCGTTGGAATACTTGGAAATATTCATAATAGCGAAACCATAGTGATTTTTTTTCACCATATCAAAAAGAATCGTGTTTGCCTCTGGAATTTGTTCAAAGGTATACTTGCCCCTGCTTTGGATTCCATACGCAAGATATAAAATCCGCCGCCAATAAGAAGAACCATTGGCAGCACATTGATGAAACCACTGCAAGTCGTTACTAACACGGTCTTTCCCAGAACTATAGCGTGACTCCCGTCCTAAAAAAAGAATTTTAGTATTCTCTGTAGAAAAATATCCTGGGAAAAAGCCATCATCATTAAAGTAGTCTATTGCTGCATAGGCTTTTCCATCATCAGGAAAGACAATAGGAGCCTTTGTGTTAATGAGAGCCTTCCAGTCCTGCATAAGATGCTGGAGTTCTCTCCGTTTACTGATATCTTTAGCCTGGGTGAACATATTGCTTCCTCCATCAACATTGCATCCCATGATAGAGGGATTTCTACTGAGTGTCTATTATCTGGTGATAGACTACCAGGGATACAATGAAGATAACTCAGGAATGAAGGAGAAAGACTATGAAGAAATTTACAGCTTGTGTAGCCCTGTGCTTGTGTTTGGTGATGAGTTCTTTTGCTCAAAGTGCAGAAGAAATTCCTACTTGGATAAAGAATTCTATCATTATCCTCAGTGAGCAAGCCTATGGAAATCCTAAAACCATTGGTGATCTGTTTGGAGGCAAGAGAGATAGTCTTACCACCACCAAAATCACTTATTCTGACAAGGAATTCGTCATCACCAACATGATGGGGGATGAAAGTTTT